>DILW01000155.1:54145-79930 GCA_002425245.1 Betaproteobacteria bacterium UBA5582
CGCCCATGACTTCGCCGGTCGACTTCATTTCCGGGCCGAGGATGGTATCGACGCCCGGGAACTTGACGAAGGGGAAGACGGCTTCCTTGACCGAGAAGTAAGGCGGCACGACTTCCTTGGTAATGCCCTGGGCCTTCAGGCTCTTGCCCGACATGCAGCGGGCGGCGATCTTCGCGAGCTGCAGGCCGGTGGCCTTGGACACGTAGGGCACGGTGCGCGAGGCGCGCGGATTGACTTCCAGGACGTAGACGTCGTTGTCCTTGATCGCGAACTGCACGTTCATCAGGCCGCAGACGTTGAGCGCCTTGGCCATCAGCTTGGTCTGCCGACGCAGTTCGTCCTGGACGGCAGCGGACAGCGAATACGGCGGCAGCGAGCAGGCCGAGTCGCCGGAGTGCACGCCGGCCTGTTCGATGTGTTCCATGACGCCGCCGATGATCACTTCGTCGCCATCGGACAACGCATCGACGTCACACTCGACGGCGTCGTTGAGGAAGCGGTCGAGCAGCACCGGCGAATCGTTGGAGACCTTGACCGCTTCGCGCATGTAGCGCTCGAGGTCCTTCTGCTCATGGACGATTTCCATGGCCCGGCCGCCGAGCACGTAGGACGGACGAACGACCAGCGGGTAGCCGATTTCCTGCGCCAGACGCAGCGCGTCCTCTTCGGTGCGTGCCGTGCGGTTGGGCGGCTGCTTCAGGCCGAGGTCGTGCAGCAGCTTCTGGAAGCGTTCGCGGTCTTCGGCGATGTCGATCGACTCCGGCGTCGTGCCGATGATCGGCACGCCGTTGGCTTCGAGAGCGAGCGCCAACTTCAACGGCGTCTGGCCGCCGTACTGGACGATGACGCCGACCGGCTTCTCGATGGCGCAGATTTCCAGCACGTCTTCGAGCGTCAGTGGCTCGAAGTAGAGACGGTCGGACGTGTCATAGTCGGTGGACACCGTTTCCGGGTTGCAGTTGACCATGATCGTTTCGTAACCGTCTTCGCGCATTGCCATCGCGGCATGCACGCAGCAGTAGTCGAACTCGATGCCCTGGCCGATGCGGTTCGGACCGCCGCCGAGAACCATGATCTTCTTCTTGTCGGTCGGCTGCGCTTCGCACTCTTCGTCGTAGGTCGAGTAGAGGTAGGCGGTGCCGGTGGCGAATTCGGCGGCACAGGTGTCGACGCGCTTATACACCGGACGCACGCCCAGTTCGTGGCGGCGCTTGCGGAACTCGGACTCGCTGGTCTTCAGCAGATAAGCCAGACGACGGTCGGCAAAGCCCTTCTGCTTCAGGAAACGGACCTCTTCGGCGGTCAGCGACGAGAATTCGCGCTTTTCCACGGCCAGTTCGAGATCGACGATCTCCTTGATCTGGGTGAGGAACCAGGGATCGATCTTGGTCAGTTCGAAGACGCGCTCGACCGACATGCCGATGCCGAAGGCGTCGGCGACGTACCACAGGCGGTCCGGCGTCGGCCGGGCCAGTTGCTCGTCGATGGTTTCCGGGTCGACCGTCTTCAGATTGAAGCCATCGACGCCGACTTCCAGGCCGCGCAGGGCCTTCTGCAGCGACTCCTGGAAAGTGCGGCCCATGGCCATCACTTCGCCGACCGACTTCATCTGGGTGGTCAGCGTCGAATCGGCCTGCGGGAATTTTTCAAACGCAAAACGCGGCACCTTGGTGACGACGTAGTCGATCGACGGCTCGAACGAGGCCGGCGTCTTGCCGCCGGTGATATCGTTGGCCAGCTCGTCCAGCGTGTAACCGACGGCCAGCTTGGCGGCGATCTTGGCGATCGGGAAGCCGGTCGCCTTGGAGGCCAGCGCGGAGGAACGCGAGACGCGCGGATTCATTTCGATGACGATGCAGCGACCATCCTTCGGATTGATCGAGAACTGCACGTTGGAGCCGCCGGTGTCGACGCCGATTTCGCGCAGCACGGCGATCGAGGCGTTACGCAGCAGCTGGTATTCCTTGTCGGTCAGCGTCTGCGCCGGCGCGACGGTGATCGAGTCACCGGTGTGCACGCCCATCGGGTCGAGGTTCTCGATCGAGCAGACGATGATGCAGTTGTCCGCCTTGTCGCGGACCACTTCCATCTCGTATTCCTTCCAGCCGAGCAGCGACTCTTCGATCAGCAGCTCGTTGGTCGGCGAGGCTTCGAGACCACGCTTGCAGATGGTCTCGAACTCTTCCATGTTGTAGGCGATGCCACCGCCGGTGCCGCCGAGCGTGAAGGACGGGCGGATGATGGTCGGGAAACCGATCATCGCCTGCACCTGGTAGGCCTCTTCCATGCTGTGCGCGGTGGCCGACTTGGCGGAACCGAGACCAATCTTGGTCATCGCGTCCTTGAACTTCTGGCGGTCCTCAGCCTTGTCGATGGCTTCCTTGGAGGCGCCGATCAGCTCGACGTTGAACTTGGCGAGCACGCCTTCACGGTCGAGGTCGAGCGCGCAGTTCAGCGCGGTCTGGCCGCCCATGGTCGGCAGCAGCGCGTCCGGACGTTCCTTCTCGATGATCTTGGCGACGACTTGCCAGGTGATCGGTTCGATGTAGGTGACGTCGGCCATTTCCGGGTCGGTCATGATCGTCGCCGGGTTGGAGTTCACCAGGATGACCTTGTAACCCTCTTCACGCAGCGCCTTGCAGGCCTGCGCACCGGAATAGTCGAATTCGCAGGCCTGGCCGATGATGATCGGACCGGCGCCAATGATCAAAACACTCTTGATGTCTGTACGTTTCGGCATCGTTATCTCTCTCTGTGCCGCTTATTGCGCGTTGTTGAGCGCGGCCACGCCGCGCGTCATGGTGTCGAGGAAGCGATCGAACAGGTAGGCCACGTCGTGCGGGCCGGGGCTGGCTTCCGGGTGCCCCTGGAAGGAGAAGGCCGGCACGTCGGTGCGGGCGATGCCCTGGTTGGAACCATCGAACAGCGAGACATGGGTGACCCGCAGGTTGGCCGGCATCGACGCCGGATCGACCGCGAAACCGTGGTTCTGACTGGTGATCAGCACCTGGCCGGTATCCATGTCCTTGACCGGGTGGTTGGCGCCGTGGTGGCCGAACTTCATCTTCAGCGTCTTGGCGCCGGAGGCCAGCGCCAGTAGCTGGTGGCCGAGGCAGATACCGAAGGTCGGCACGCCGGCGGCGAGGATCTCGCGGATGGCGGCGATCGCGTAATCGCAGGGTTCCGGGTCACCCGGACCGTTGGACAGGAAGACGCCATCCGGCCGCAGGGCCAGGACGTCGGCAGCCGGCGTCTGGGCCGGCACCACGGTCAGCTTGCAGCCGCGCTCGGCGAGCATGCGCAGGATGTTGCTCTTGACGCCGAAGTCGTAGGCGACGACGTGGAAACGCTCTTCGCCACGCTGCCGGTAGCCGTCCAGCGTCCATTCGGCCTCGCTCCAGGTGTAGCGTTCGGTCGCCGAGACGACCTTGGCCAGATCCATGCCGGCCAGCCCGGGAAAGGCGCGGGCGGCGGCCAGCGCCTTGGCTTCGTCGGCTTCGCCGGCGAGAATGCAGCCGGCCTGGGCGCCCTTCTCGCGCAGGATGCGGGTCAGCTTGCGGGTATCGATGCCGGCGATGGCGACGATACCGTGCTTCTTCAGGTAGGCACCGAGGTCTTCCTGGCAGCGCCAGCTCGAAGCCAGGCGCGGCAGGTCCTTGATCACCAGGCCGGCGGCAAAATTGGCGCGTGACTCGAAGTCCTCGGCATTGCAACCGGTGTTGCCGATATGAGGATAGGTCAGGGTGACGATCTGGCGGGAATACGACGGATCGGTCAGAATTTCCTGGTAGCCGGTGATTGCGGTGTTGAACACCACTTCACCGCTGGTTACGCCGTCGGCGCCGATGGATTGGCCCTTGAAAACCGTCCCGTCGGCGAGGGCGAGGATGGCGGGTGTGAATGAGGGCAGCAGCGACACGTCAGCTCTCCTGTAATTTTTCTGCTCGTTCATGTGCCAAGCGGGAAGGCTCGCGCCTCCCCGCTTGTGCTTTTTAACCTGACTATTTTAGCCGAAAAGAGCCTTTTCAGGCAAATTCAAGGAATTACACGCGTTTCGACAAAAGCTTCGAGATGCGGGCGAATTCGCTCCATTTCCGCGACCAGTTGCTCGAATACCTGTTGCGCATCGGCCCAGTCGATATCCGCGGACAGCATGTCGCGTTCGACCTGCGCGGCGTATGCCCGTGCCTCATCGGCATTGAACATGGCCACCAGGCTTTTCAGCGTATGCGCATGCATCCTCGCATCGACCGGATTGCGTGCTTCCAGCGACTGTTCAAGCCGGCCGACGTGCCCACGCCATTCACCGAGCAACATCTCGGCCATCGTTGCCAGAAGATCGGCATCGCCGAGATTATCGAGCGCCGCCTGCAGGTTAAGCCCCGAAACATGCACCTTGACGCCAACCGCACCAATCATCGTCTGCCGCAGCGCTTCTTCGCCGACAGCGCGCTCGATGGCGGCAAACAGCGCATCGGGCCGTAGCGGCTTGGCAATGTAATCGTTCATGCCGGCAGCCATGCAGCGTTCACGGTCGCTGTCCATCACATTGGCCGTCATCGCGATGATGTAGATCGGCTTCAGCTCGTGCGACACCACCCAGCTACGGCGCATTTCATGCGAACGGATCGCCTCGGTCGCCTCGATCCCGCCCATGATCGGCATCTGCATATCCATCAGGATGACATCGAACGAGCCCTGATCGAACATATCGACCGCCTCTGCCCCGTTGTTCGCCACCTTGACCTTGTAACCCTGGCGCTCCAGCAGACGCAAGGCCAGCTCCTGGTTAACCGGGTTGTCTTCGACCAGCAGTATCTGGAGATGTTGATGCGCCGACGCCTCCTGCTCCCCCCCGACCACATCGAGAGGAACCGGCGCAGCGTCAGTACGGCCGTTTCCGGAAACCTCGGAGAGCCCGAGCGCGACTTCGACATCCCCACCACCAACCGGCTTGACCAGGTGAACCGCCACCCCCAGTTCGCGCAAACGACCGAGATCATGACGCTGGTTCTCGGTCGTCAGCATCACCATCATGCGTTCCCGCTGCCCGCCGTGGCGCCAGCTCTCGACCATGGCCATGCCGGCGGGCGCCGCCATGCCAGCATCGATGAACAGATAGTCGAAGGGGTAATCCATCGCCCGATTCTTGTTGGCCGCCGCCACGGCCTGTACCGGATCACCGACCAGCGACACATGCATCCCCAAGCCTTCGAGAATGGTCTGCAGACAGCGGCCGGCAACAGCATTGTCGTCGACGATCAAAGCCCGCCGCCCGCGGTAAACCGCGATCGGTTCAGCGGGCAGCATCGCTTCGTTGTCGATGCGCAGGCCGACCGTGAAATGAAAAACCGACCCCTTGCCCTCGGTACTTTCCAGCCAGATGCGCCCCCCCATCAACTGCACCAGTTTGGCACAGATGGCCAGACCAAGGCCGGTCCCGCCGTAACGGCGGGTGGTTGAAACATCGGCCTGGGAAAAGGCATCGAAAATCGCCCGTTGCTTATCCGCCGGCACACCAATGCCGGTATCGCGAACCGAAACCTGCAACTCCGCCCCACGTTCGCCGATGAAAGAGACGGCAACCGTAACGACGACCTCGCCCTTGTCAGTGAACTTGATGGCATTACCGACCAGATTGATCACCACCTGGCGCAAACGGGTCGGATCGCCCACCAGTCGCGCCGGCACCTCCGGGCGAATATCGACGACCAGCTCCAGGCCCTTGCGGTGAGCATTGACCGCAACAACGCGAGCAGCCTCGAGCACGACATCGTGAACCAGGAAGGAAACCGCCTCGACTTCCATCCGGCCAGCCTCGATTTTGGAAAAATCCAGGATATCGTTGACGATGGTCAGCAAGGCTTCGGCCGATGATTTGACCGTCTTCAGGTAGTGCCGCTGCTCGGCATCCAGGTTGGTATCCAGCGCCAACTCGGTCATGCCGATGATGCCGTTCATCGGCGTTCGGATTTCATGGCTCATGTTGGCCAGGAAGGCGCCACGCGCCTTGTTCGCCGACTCAGCCGATTCCTTGGCCGAGATCAGTGCCAGCTCCGCCGTCTTGATCTGGCTGATATCGCGTTGCAACACCAGCATCCGCACCGGCTCGCCACCACCATCGCGAGCCGCCACGGCACCACGGATCATGAACCAGCGCCAGCTGCCATCCTTGTTCTTCATCCGGCATTCGAGCTCGAACCAGCGGTCACGGCTGGCAGCATGCTGGGCAATGCGCGACTGCAGGTTGCGCAAATCCTCGGGATGCACCAGGCGCTGCCACTGGACGATCGAATTATCGATCTCCTCCTGGGTGTAGCCGAGCATTTCCTTCCACTGCCGCCCGGCGTCGATGCTGCCGCTGCGCAGGTTCCAATCCACCAAGGCGTCGCCAGACAGGGCCGTGGTCCAGTTGTTCAGGCCGGAATAAGCGACGTAAGCGGCATCGACCTTGTCGATCAGTTTCTCGCAGGCCTCGGCCAGCACCTGCGCCCCCTGCTGCCGCGCTGAATCGAGCACGCGCCTCAGACTGACTTCACCCTCGTTGCCGAAGAGCTCCTCAATCTGATGGCGCAGCAGTCGGGATTTCATCGCGGTCAGCGGAAACCGAGCACGTCCTGCATGTCGTAAAGACCGTTGCGGCGACCGGCGATGAAACGCGCCGCCCGCAGACTGCCCAGCGCATAAGGCATACGGCTGCCCGCCTTGTGGGTCACTTCGACTCGCTCACCAATACCGCAGAACATGACCGTATGATCGCCAACGATGTCACCGCCACGAACGGTGGCAAAGCCGATGGTCGAAGGATCGCGCTCACCGGTAACGCCCTCGCGCCCATAAACGGCACACTCGGCCAGGTCACGCCCAAGGGCGGCTGCCACCACCTCACCCATGCGCAGCGCTGTGCCGGAAGGCGCATCGACCTTCATCCGGTGATGCGCCTCGACGATTTCGATGTCGTAACCTTCGTTGAGGATGCGGGCTGCGGTATCGAGGAGCTTGAACACCAGATTGACCCCGATCGCCATGTTGGGCGCAAAAACGATGGGCACATCCTGAGCAGCCCCAGCAATCGCCTGTTTACCAGCCGCATCGAAACCGGTCGTGCCGATGACCATGCCGACGCCGGCCCGGCGGCAGATTTCGAGGTGCTCCAGCGTCCCTTCCGGACGCGTGAAGTCGATCAGGCAATCGATCTGCTTCATCCCCGCGGCCAGATCGCCGATCACGACCACCTCACTCTCCATGCCGACCAGGGTTCCGGCGCTGGCGCCGATCACCGGGCTACCCGGCACGTCGAAGGCAGCCCCAAGCAGTACCGAACTGTCCTTGAGAACGGTTTCGATCAACATGCGGCCCATGCGGCCACCGGCACCGACGATGCCAATACGTGGTTTGCTCATTGCTTACAATCCAATCCGGTTCAACATGCGCCGAAAGAACCCGGGCGCCTCGGGCGGCGGCAAGGGAGTCTGCTCGACAGCCTCGGCAGACACGCTCCCCAGGTCGAGCACGCGCGTCTTCGAGGCCGGCGCAGTGAGTTCCTCAAACCCGGCGCCCTCAACATCGCCGGCGACACGTACCAGGCGATCGTTAGCGTCGAAGAATACTGAGAACTGCCGTGACGCCACCTTGCCACTCCGCCCTTCGCGGAAACGATAAACGTAGTCCCAGCGGTCACGGTGAAAGATATCGGCAATCAACGGCGACCCCAGGATGAAACGCACTTGCTCCCGGGTCTGCCCAGGTTTCAACTGAGCAACCATGTCCTGCGTCAGCACGTTACCCTGCTGAACATCGATCTTGTACTCGTTGATGAAACTCGGCTTGTAGGTGCAGGCCGTCAGCGGCATTAGGGCGGCAACAAGCAACAGGGTGCGAGAACGGAGCATGCGGATTTCCGGTAGGTTTCGTGTCGACGGTGAAGCGGTATATCATACCCGAAAACATATCTTCCCCAGTCCAGCGAAAGAACAGGAAACCGCACGATGAGTGACCCGCAGAGCCTCAAGAGCATCGGTCTGAAAGCCACCTTTCCGCGTCTGAAGATTCTTGAGCTGTTCGAGAAGGGCACCATGCGGCACATGACCGCGGAGGATGTCTATCGCATGCTGCTCGCCGAGAATATGGACATCGGCCTGGCCACCGTCTACCGGGTGCTCACCCAGTTCGAACAAGCTGGCCTGCTGGAGCGCCATTTCTTCGAATCCGGTAAGGCCGTATTCGAAATCAACCGCGGCAAGCACCACGATCATCTGGTCTGCATGGACTGCGGCAAGGTCGAGGAATTTTACGACCCGGAAATCGAACGCCGGCAGAACATGATTGCCGAGGAACGCGGCTTCAAGATCCAGGATCATGCGCTCTATCTCTACGCGCACTGCACCAAGGAAGCCTGCCCGAACCGTGCTCAGGCTCCCGCCAACGACACCACCGACCACTGATCATCACCGATGATTGATGCAATCCCGCCGGGCAGCGGCGCCTGGCTGTCGTCGGTCGGCACGACTTTTCTGGTCATCGGCCTGGCCGAATTCGGCGACAAGAGCCAGCTCGTCTGCATGACCCTGGCCTCACGTCATCGCGGCCTGCCGGTCGCGCTCGGCGCCATCGTCGCCTTTGCCGTACTCAACCTGCTCGCCGTGCTGTTCGGTGCCGCGGTTGCCGCCTGGCTGCCGGGCTGGCTGGTAGCGCTGGCCGTCGCCGTGCTGTTCGCCGCTTTCGGGATCAGCGCCCTGCGCTACCGGGAAGAGGAAGACGACGAGGAAATCGAGGAAAAACCCGGGCACGGCATCTTCGCCACCACCTTCCTGCTGATTTTTCTGGCCGAATTCGGCGACAAGACGCAGATTGCCGTCGCCGGCCTCGGTAGCACCGGCAGCGCCGCCGCCATCTGGACCGGCGCCACGCTGGCGCTGGCCACCACCTCGCTGCTCGGCATCGTCGCCGGCCGCCGCCTGCTCAATCGTCTGCCGCTGGTCTGGATTCACCGCGTCAGCGGCGTCTTCTTCCTGTTGCTGGCCGCTTTCGCGGCCACCAAGGTGTTTGCCTAAGCGTCCAGGCGCAACAACTCACGGGCGTGCTGCAGGGTGATGTCGGTGATTTCGACGCCGCCCAGCATGCGCGCGATTTCCCGGACCCGGCCGTCGTCGTCGAGCGCCTTGATCGCCGACAGCACGACGCCGTCACGCCCCGCCTTGCTCACCTGCCACTGCCAGTCGGCCTGCGCCGCCACCTGCGCCAGGTGGGTGACGCACAACACCTGACGCTCACGGCCGAGTTCGCGCAGCAAGCGACCGACGATTTCAGCAACCCCGCCGCCGATGCCGACATCGACTTCGTCGAAGATCAGCGTCGGCACGCTGGCCGAGCGCGAGGTCAGCACCTGGATGGCCAGACTGATGCGCGACAACTCGCCACCGGAAGCGACCTTGGCCAGCGGCCTGGCCTCGTTGCCGGCGAGACCACCGATCCTGAATTCAACCTGTTCGAGGCCGTAGACCGCGCCGTTATCGACCGGCAGCAAGGCCACCTCGAAACGGCCGGAAGACAGCGCCAGCTGGCGCATGATCTCGCTGACCCGGGCACCCATCTCGTCGGCTGCCTGGCGCCGTCCGGCCGACAAACGCCCGGCGACTTCCAGATAGGCACTGCGCAGCATATCAACACGCGCCTGCAGCCCTTCGAGATCGGCTGCCGCCGTCAGTTCGGCCAGCCGCGCCTGCCAGCCGGCGAGCAGTGCCGGCAACTCGACCGGCGGCACCCGGTGCTTGCGCGCCTGGGCCATGACCGCGTCCATCCGCGCTTCGACTTCGGCCAGCCGCGCCGGATCGAGATCGGCTCGGTCGGCATAGCGGCGCAACGTCGACACGGCGTCCGACAACTCGGCCTGGACCGAAGCGAGCAGCCCGGCGACCTCGGCCAGTGCCGGATCGTAATCGGCCAGCCCGGCCAGCCGGGTGGCGACGCGGTCGATCTGGCGCTCGCAGGCGGCGTCGTCTTCGGCGAGTACGGCCAGCGCGTACTGGGCGCCTTCGATCAGGCTGGCGGCATGTCCAAGGCGGCGATGCTCTAGGTCAAGCTCGGCCCACTCGTCGGCGGTAAAGGCCAGTGCTGCCAGTTCGCCAACCTGCCACTCCAGCTGTTCGCGCTCGCGCAGCAGCGCCGCCGCACCCTCGCTCGCCGTCCGCCAGGCCTGCTCGGCATCGCGCCAGGCTTTCCAGGCGCCGCCAACTTCGCGCACCAGTTCGCCCAGACCGGCGTGGCCGTCGAGCAACTGGCGCTGCGCATCGGCGCGCAGCAGTGACTGATGGGCGTGCTGACCGTGGATGTCGACCAGCCATTCGCCGACTTCGCGCAACTGCTGGACGGTCGCCGACGAACCGTTGATCCAGGCGCGCGAGCGGCCGTTGGCGTCGACCACCCGGCGCAGCAGCAGCTCGTCGCCGGCATCGAGTCCGTTTTCGTCGAGCCAGGCGGCAACTTCGGGCACGGCAGCAACGTCAAAGGTAGCGGCAATCTCGGCCTTGTCGCAGCCGGCGCGGACGACACCGGCGTCGCCGCGCTCGCCGAGCGCCAGGGCCAGGGCGTCGATCAGGATCGACTTGCCGGCACCAGTTTCGCCGGTCAGCGTGCCGAAACCGGCGGAAAATTCGAGTTCGAGGCGGTCGACAATGACGAAGTCGCGCAGAGTCAGGTGGCGGAGCATGCTTATCCCTTGGGCCGCTCGCTCCACTGCAGCTTCTGCCGCAGCATGGCGAAGTAGCTGTAACCCGGTGGATGCAGGAAACAGATGGTGTGTTCGGAACGGCGCAGGCGGACGCTGTCGCCGGTCTGCAGGTCGAGCGTCAGCTGGCCGTCGAAGTGCACACGCGGGTCGTCGGCATGGGTGACGCGTAGTTCGATGTCGGCGCTGTCGTTGACGATCACCGGGCGGTTGGTCAGCGCGTGCGGACACAGCGGCACCAGGGCGATGCCGGTCAGCGTCGGATGCAGGATCGGGCCGCCGGCCGACAGCGAATAGGCAGTCGAACCGGTCGGCGTCGATACGATCAGGCCGTCGGAGCGCAGGTTGTAGATGAACTCGCCGTCGATGAACAGCTCGAATTCGATCATCCGGCCGATGGCGCCCTTGTCGATGACCACGTCGTTGAGCGCCATGTTGGTCGCCAGTTCCTTGCCGTCGCGGATCACTTCGGCCGCCAGCAGCATGCGGTTCTCGCGCAGGAAACGGCCATCGAGCAGGTCGTCCATGCAGCTGAGCATGTCCTCGCGGGCGATGTCGGTCATGAAGCCGAGCCGCCCCTGGTTGACCCCGACCAGCGGCACGCAGTAACGGGCCAGCCGGCGCGCCGCGTTGAGCATGGTACCGTCGCCGCCAAGGACGATGGCAACGTCGGCGTGGGCGCCGATGTCGTTGAAGCCGCAGGTGACCCAGCGCGCCAGATCGACCCGCTTGCCGATGTGTCCGGCGGTCTCGCGCTCGATAAACACCGAAACGCCGCGCTCGTGCAGGTACTCGGCCAGACGCCGCAACGATTCGGCAATTTCCGGGCTGTGGTACTTGCCGACGAGGGCGATGGTTCGGGGTTGGCGCAGGCGGTTCATGGGTGCGAATTCTTGCATAAAAAACGCCTTGCCGTGCCGCCTCCGCTTTTGGGTAGAATCGGCGTCATGCTTGATGATCGCTCGCGCACCCTGCTCAAGGCCCTGGTCGAACACTACATTACCGACGGGCAACCGGTCGGCTCGCGCGCCTTGTCGAAATTTTCCGGCCTCGACCTGTCGCCGGCGACGATCCGCAATGTGATGGCCGACCTGGAGGAGGCCGGCTTCGTTGCCAGCCCGCACACCTCGGCCGGCCGCATACCGACGGCGCGCGGCTACCGACTGTTCGTCGACAGCCTGCTCACCGTGCAGCCGCTCGAAGCCCGTCAGATGGGCGCAATGGAAGAGGCACTGCACGGCCTGCCCAACAATCAGGTGATCGCCAACGCCTCGCAACTGCTGTCCAGCCTCACGCACTTTGCCGGCGTCGTCATCGCGCCGCGCCGCGCTGCCAACCGCATCCGCCAGATCGAGTTTCTCAGCCTGTCGGAAAAGCGCATCCTGCTCATCATCGTCACCACCGACGGCGACGTGCAGAACCGCATCCTGCACAGCGACAGGAGCTACACGGCGTCGGAACTGGTCACCGCGGCGAACTACCTGAACCAGAATTTCGCCGGACTTGACTTCGACCAGATCCGCCAGCGTCTGGCGCATGAAATCCAGCAACTGCGCGAGGACATCAAGCCGCTGATGTCGCTGGCGCTCGAGGCCGGTGACGCGGCCCTCACCGAAAACGCCCAACCCTACGTGATCAGCGGCGAAAAGAACCTGCTCGACGTCGAGGAACTGTCGTCGAACATGAAACGCCTGCGCCAGTTGTTCGACCTCTTCGAACAGCGCTCCAGCCTGATGCGCCTGCTCGACATCTCCAACCGCGCCGAAGGCGTCAAGATTTTCATCGGCGGCGAATCCGGCATCGCCACGCTCGACGAGTGCAGCGTCATCGCCGCCCCCTACAGCGTGGACGGCCAGGTGGTCGGCTCGGTCGGCGTCATCGGCCCGACCCGGATGGCCTACGAGCGCGTCATCCCCATCGTCGACATCACCGCCCGCCTGCTTACCTCCGCCCTTTCCGGCAAGAACGACAACTGATGCCCCGCTTCCAACCCGAACCGCCTTACCGCCACGGCACGCCCGCTGGCACTGCCGTCATCCTGGCCAACCTCGGCACGCCGGAGGCGCCGACCGCACCGGCCCTGCGCCGCTATCTCAAGCAGTTCCTCTCGGATCCGCGTGTCGTCGAGATCCCCAAAGCGCTGTGGTGGCTGATCCTGAACGGCATCATCCTCAATATCCGGCCGAAGAAGTCCGCCGCCAAGTACGCCTCGGTATGGACCAGCGAAGGTTCGCCGCTGCGCGTGCATACCGAACGCCAGGCCAAGCTGCTCAAGGGACTGCTCGGCGAGCGCGGCCACCGGGTCGAGGTCACCTGGGCGATGCGTTACGGCCAGCCCTCGGTCGGCGCCGTGCTCGATCGCCTGAAAGCCGCCGGCCACCGGCGCATCCTGATCGTGCCGATGTATCCGCAGTACGCCGCCAGCACCACCGCCACCGTCGTCGACGAAGCAGCCCGTTGGCTGCTGCAGACACGCAACCAGCCGGAGATGCGTTTCCTGCGCAACTACCACGACGATGCCGGCTATCTGGCGGCACTCGAAGCCAGCGTCCGTCGCCACTGGCAGCAAGTCGGCCCGCTGGCCGACGGCGACCGGCTGCTCATGAGCTTCCACGGCCTGCCCAAACGCAGCCTCGACCTTGGCGACCCCTACTTCTGCGAATGCCACAAGACCGGTCGCCTGCTCGCCGAACGCCTCGGCCTGCGCGATGGCCAGTACCAGATCTGCTTTCAGTCCCGCTTCGGCAAGGCCGAATGGCTGCAACCCTATACCGCGCCAACCCTGCACACCTGGGGTGCAGCCGGCGTGCGTCGGGTCGACGTCATCTGTCCCGGCTTCTCCGCCGACTGTCTGGAGACGCTCGAAGAAATCGCCCAGGAAGGCCGCGACGACTTCCTTGCCGCTGGTGGCAAGGAGTACCACTACATCCCGGCGCTCAACGAGGACCCGGCCTGGATCGCCGCACTGGCGAACCTGACCGAACGTCATCTGAGCGGCTGGGAGACCCGGGCAGAAGAGGATCCGGCGGCGCTCGCGAAGAGCTTGAGCCAAGCGCAGAAATTCGGCGCCAGGACTTGAAACGCAGCGTTTCGGTACAACATAAGCAACTCCTTATCAACCGGAGCCTACCGTGAAAGAAACCCTGCATCTCGTTTGTCCGCATTGCGCCGGCGTCAATCGCATTGCGGCCGGCAAACTCGGCGACGCCCCCGTGTGCGGCCACTGCAAGCAAGCCCTGTTCACCGGCGAGCCGCTCGAACTCGACCAGGCCGGATTCGAACGCCAGTTGAGCCGCAGCGATCTGCCGATGGTCGTCGATTTCTGGGCTCCCTGGTGCGCGCCCTGCCGGATGATGGCCCCGAATTTCCACCAGGCGGCAATCGATCTCGAACCCGGCATGCGCTTCGTCAAGATCAACACCGAGGAACAGCAGCAACTCGCCGCCCGCTTCAATATCCGCAGTATCCCAACCCTGGCGGTGTTCCGCGACGGGCGCGAGATCGCCCGGCAAAGCGGCGCCCTTGATCTGAACGCACTCAAGCACTGGCTGCGCCCCTACCTGTTCGTCACCGGCGCTTAATATTCCGGCACCGGCACCGTAAACAAGGTATCAGCACACCACGCCGGGAGCCATCATGAAAATTGCCAGTGCCGAACTGCAGCTCGCCTCGTCGCATAGCAGCATGCAGCGCCACGAGGTCAGCGAATCGCTCCGGGTATGGACGGGCCCGCGCCGGGTTGAACCTTCGAGTACGCCGCCAGCTCGTCCGCAGGTAGAAATTTCCGAGGCAGGGCAAAGCGCCTTGAGAGAAGAAATCGAAGCCGAACGGGAAAACGACCCGCGCCTGCTGCTGTTGCGCCTCTTGCTGGAAAAGCTGACCGGCCAGTCCTTGCGCATTCTCGACACCAAGGATCTGTCTGGTGACGCCCCCGCACCGCAGATAGCCAGCGGGGCAGCGGTCGAGCCCCGTCAGCCTGCGACCGGCTTCGGAATCGCTTACGATTACCGCGAAAGCTACAGCGAAACAGAGACCACCCGTTTCTCCGCCAACGGTATCGTCAAAACCGCTGACGGGAAGGAAATCCGCTTTGCCATTGAACTGGAGATGTCGCGCGCCTACCACGAGGAAAGCTCGGTCAGCCTGCGCTTTGGCGATGCCGCCCGGCAGGTCGACCCTCTGGTCCTCAATTTCTCAGGCAACGCCGCCAGCCTGGTCGACCAGCGCTTCGCGTTCGATCTCGACAGCGACGGCAGCACTGAAAACATTGCCCGCCTGGCCAGCGGCAGCGCCTACCTGGTTTTTGACCGAAACCAGGACGGCCGGATCAACGATGGCAGCGAATTGTTCGGCCCGCGCAGCGGCGATGGCTTTGCCGAACTGGCCGAACTCGACGACGACGGCAATCAATGGATCGACGAAGGCGATGCCGCCTGGGATCAATTGCAACTTTGGCAGCCCGATGAAAATGGCGCAGGAACGCTGCAATCACTCAGTGCTGCGGGTATCGGTGCGATCGCCCTGAGCCGGGTGAACACTCCCTTTGAACTGAAGAGCTCGGCAAATGAGAGTTTTGGAAAAATTCGAACTTCGGGAATTTTTTTGCATGCGAATGGTGGTGCTGGCACAATTCAGCAAGTAGACTTGGCTGTCTAAAGTGATACACAAAGTCACCACTCAAAGGTAACAACATGCCACGCTTTGCCGACTTGAAAATCTGGGTACGCCTGACTGCCGCAATCTGGCTCCTGCTGGTTCTGATCTGGGCAGGTTCAATAATCTGGATCACCAACGTCAACCGGGAAATCGCCATCAGCCAGGCCAAGGATTTCTCGCAGAGCATTCACGAAATGACCATGGCCGGCCTGACCGGCATGATGATCACCGGCACAGTCGACCAGCGCGAGGTATTTCTCGACCAGATCAAGCAGCTATCGATCATCAAGGACCTGCATGTCGCCCGTAGCGACGCCGTAATCAATCTTTACGGCCCGGACAAGAAGAGCACCCGTGAGCTCGATACGCTGGAACAGCAGGTCATGCGTGAGGGCAAGCCCTACGTCGCCGTCGAGAAAGAAGGCGACAACAGCTTCCTGCGCGTCATCAATCCGACCAACGCGTCGAAGAACTACCTGGGCAAGGATTGCATCGTCTGCCATCAGGTCCCGGAAGGTACCGTGCTCGGCCTGGTCAGCATGAAGGTATCGCTGGATTCGGTCGAGGAAGACGTTGCCAGCTTCCGCCTCAAGATTGCCGGCATGGCGCTGGGCGCATTGGGTGTGCTGTTGCTGATCATCTACTTCCTGACCAATCATTTCGTCACCGTCCCGCTCGACCATTTGCGCCGCGGCCTGCGCGACATCGCCCGTGGTGAGGGTGACCTGACCCAGCGCCTGCCGGTCCGCGGCCAGGACGAGGTCGGCCAGTCGGCCCAGGTGTTCAACGAAATGATGGGCAACTTCCAGCAACTGGTCAGCCAGGTCAGGGATGCCGCCAGCCAGGTATCCTCCCGGGTCGCCGCGCTCTCCGACAGCGCCGACCGGGTCTCGCAAAGTTCCCACCAGCAACACGAAAAGTCCAGCAATGCCGCAACGGCGGTCGAACAGCTGGTAGCCAGCATTTCGTCGATCGCGCAAAGTGCCGAACATGTTCAGCACCAGTCGCAGGAGAGCCTGGCCCGCGCCAACGAAGGCACTCGCAATCTGAATACCTTGCTCGGCGAAATGGACGTGGTCGAGCGCGCCGTCAAGGAAATGGCCGAATCGGTGAATAACTTCGTGCGCAACACCGAGGCAATCACCATGATGACCCGCGAGGTCAAGGACATTGCCGAACAGACCAACCTGCTTGCCCTCAACGCTGCCATCGAGGCGGCCCGTGCCGGCGAACAGGGTCGAGGTTTTGCCGTCGTTGCCGACGAAGTCCGCAAGCTGGCCGAGAAATCCTCCCGTTCAGCCAGCGAGATCGACAACATCACCGCCAACCTGAGTGCCCAGTCGGTCGCCGTCCGCCGCAGCATTGAGGCCGGCATGCACCACCTGGACAGCAGTCAGGCCGCGGTCGCCTCGGTTTCCAGTGTCCTGCTGGCGACCAATGGCTCGGTCAACGAGGTCGATCAGGGCCTCGACACGATTGCCAGCGCCACCGAACAGCAGCGCCGTTTCTCCGGTGAAGTCGAAACCAGTATCGAGGCAATAGCCGGCATGGCCCGCAACAACACGGCGGCAGTCGAACAGACCGCTGGCGCTGCCCACGACCTGAAGCGTCTGGCGGATGGCCTGGCCAATCTGGTGGGCCGCTTCAAGGTGTAACAGGCAAAACTCCCGGCACGGCGAAAGCCGGCCGGGTAACGGCCTCAGTCGGGGGCCAGCTCCAGGGTAAAGCCACTGCCGTACTGCGAGCTTCTGGCCGGATCCAGCGCCTTCTCACCCAGCGCGGCGGCAATCTTGTTCACCGTGCGTAGCCGCTGAATCATCCGTTCGAGCAGGGCATTGCGCATACGTTCCAGCAACTCTTCGGAGGAAAGCGACAAGGCAGCAGCGTTGACCTCCAGAAAAAGCGTTGGCTCGAGAGTGACCACGCTGGCATGGCGCTGGTCGCTGGACGGGTGCAGGAAAGCCACCTCGCCCACCGGTTCGCCGGCTGCCAGCCGGCACAGCGACTTGCCGCCGATCGACACCTCGACAGCACCGGAGATGATGATTCCGAACAGCTTGCTGTTGCTGCCCTCGCGGATCAAAGCCACATTCGGCGCCAGCTCCCGCCAGACGGAAACCCTGAGCACTTCCCATAGTTCGATGTTCTCGAACTCGGTGAAGAACTGAATCCGACGCAACTGCTCGAAACGCCGCGTATCCTGCTCGGTCTGGTCTTCCTCGAACATCTGGTAGCGGACAGCCGAGATGTCCTTGGCCATCTCCGCGCCATTCCGGTAGCGGCTGTACAAATCCTTTTCCAGCGCCTTGCGCAGGATGGCGTTGAGCCCCTCGGGCAGGTTCGGGTTGAGCGAGGTGACCGGCGGCGCATCGGTGTTGATAATCTTGTACACCAGCGTCGCCTGGTTGTTCGCCCGGAACGGCAGGCGTCCGGTCAGCAGCTGGAACATCACCACCCCGAGCGAGTAGAGGTCGGTCTTCTGGTTCAGCGGGTAGCCCTTGATCTGCTCGGGCGACATGTAGGCCGGTGAGCCGACACCCATGATGAAGGTCGAGTCCCGGTCCATGTCCTTGTTCATGTTCAGGGCCAGGCCGAAATCGGCGATCTTGGCTTCGTCGTCGGCGGCGACCATGATGTTGGCCGGCTTGATGTCGCGGTGGATGATCCCCTGACGATAGGCGGCGTCCAGCGCCATGCAGCACTTGAAGATGATGCCGGTGACCCGGTGCATCGGCAGCAGCTTGTCGATGCGGCAATGCTGCTCGAGGCTGAAGCCGTCGACGAACTCCATCGCCAGATAGGCAAACTCTTCCTCGACGACGGCATCGAAGACGCGCACGATGTTGGGATGATCGAGACGTGTGGAAACCATGCGTTCGTTCTGGAACAGCTTGCGCATACGCCGCGACATGGCGGCGCAATCCTGACCGAAGCGGATCACCTTGACCGCAACTCGACGGTCCGCGTCCGGGTCGTGGCAAAGGTAGACCGTGGCGGTCGCCCCCTTGCCCAACTCGCGAATGACTCGGTATCTACCTATCGTTTCCATGGCCGAAAATCGGGATGCCCCATTACCCGGATGCTAGCACGGGGGGGCAGGGAAAGGACTGTTAACAAGTGTAGAGAAAAAGTTCCCGGGCAGCTCTTGAAATGCACCGATCAGCCCCCAAATCCGTGGACAGTCTTTTTGGAGAAACGTGCATGTCCAACCCGGAAATCCCGCAGGAAACCCCATCCGAGATCGAACCCGCCGTCCCGGCCAGCGAGGCGGAAGTGGCGCCGGAAACGCATACCGACACCCTGCCCGGCATCGAAGAGCAGCTGCGCAACCTTGAACTGAAGGTCGCCGAACATCACGACGCCTGGTTGCGCGCCAAGGCCGAAGGCGAAAACATCCGCCGCCGCGCCCAGGAAGACATCAGCAAGGCGCACAAGTTCGCGGTCGAAAAATTCGCCGGTGAGCTGCTGGCCGTCAAGGACAGCCTGGAAGCCGCGCTGGCGGTGCCGGAACAGACGGTCGAGAGTTTCAAGTCCGGCGTCGAGCTGACCTTGAAGCAACTGGTTGCGGCTTTTGAGAAGAACGCGCTGAACGAGGTCAACCCGGTCGGCGAAAAATTCGACCCGCACAAGCACCAGGCGATCGGCATGGTTGATTCCGAGCAGGAAGCGAACACTGTCGTCACCGTTTTGCAGAAGGGCTACCTGATCGCCGACCGCGTACTCCGTCCGGCGCTGGTCATGGTCGCCAAGGGCAAATAATCCACTTGAAATCCGGGGCGACGCCCCCACTTCACGAACATCGCTAATTCACTTTCAGGAAAGAACATCATGGGCAAGATCATCGGTATCGACCTCGGCACCACCAACAGCTGCGTCGCCATCATGGAAGGCGGCACGCCCAAGGTCATCGAAAACGCGGAAGGTGCACGCACCACCCCGTCGGTCATCGGCTACACCGACGACGGCGAGATCCTGTGCGGCGCCCCGGCCAAGCGCCAGGCCGTGACCAACCCGAAGAACACGCTGTACGCGGTCAAGCGCCTGATCGGCCGCCGCTTTGAAGAGAAGGAAGTGCAGAAGGACATCGCCCTGATGCCGTTCAAGATCGTCAAGGCCGACAACGGCGACGCCTGGGTCGAAGCGCGCGACAAGAAGATCGCGCCGCCGCAGGTTTCCGCCGAAGTGCTGCGCAAGATGAAGAAGACCGCCGAAGACTACCTCGGCGAGGAAGTCACCGAAGCCGTCATCACCGTGCCGGCCTACTTCAACGACAGCCAGCGCCAGGCCACCAAGGACGCCGGCCGCATCGCCGGTCTCGACGTCAAGCGCATCATCAACGAACCGACCGCCGCTGCACTGGCCTTCGGCATGGACAAGGTCGCCGGCAAGGACAAGAAGATCGCCGTTTATGACCTCGGCGGCGGCACCTTCGACATCTCGATCATCGAAATCGCCGACGTCGATGGCGAAAAGCAGTTCGAAGTGCTGGCCACCAACGGCGACACCTTCCTCGGCGGTGAGGACTTCGACCAGCGCCTGATCGACTACATCATCGACGAATTCAAGAAGGAATCCGGCGTCGACCTGAAGAAGGACGTGCTCGCCCTGCAACGCCTCAAGGAAGCTGCCGAAAAGGCCAAGATCGAGCTTTCCTCCAGCCAGCAGACCGAAATCAACCTGCCCTACATCACTGCCGACGCCTCCGGTCCGAAGCACCTGGCGCTGAAGATCACCCGCGCCAAGTTCGAGTCGCTGGTCGACGAGCTGATCGAACGCACCGTCGCCCCCTGCCTGACCGCACTGAAGGACGCCGGCTGCAAGATCGGCGACATCGACGACGTGATCCTGGTCGGCGGCCAGTCGCGCATGCCGAAGGTGCAGGAGAAGGTCAAGGAAGTGTTCGGCAAGGAACCGCGCAAGGACGTCAACCCGGATGAAGCCGTCGCCGTCGGCGCTGCCATCCAGGGCGGCGTGCTGCAGGGCGAAGTCAAGGACGTGCTGCTGCTCGACGTCACCCCGCTGTCGCTCGGCATCGAAACCCTGGGCGGCATCATGACCAAGCTGATCCAGAAGAACACGACGATCCCGACCAAGGCCAGCCAGGTCTTCTCGACCGCCGACGACAACCAGTCCGCCGTCACCATCCATGTGCTGCAGGGCGAGCGCGAAGTCGCTTCCGGCAACAAGAGCCTCGGCCAGTTCAACCTGGAAGGCATCCCGCCGGCCCCGCGCGGCACGCCGCAGATCGAGGTCATCTTCGACATCGACGCCAACGGCATCATGCACGTCACCGCCAAGGACAAGGCGACCGGCAAGGAAAACAAGATCACCATCAAGGCCAACTCCGGCCTGAGCGAAGAAGAAATTCAACGCATGGTCAAGGACGCCGAGCTGCACGCCGAGGAAGACAAGAAGGCGCACGAACTGGCCGATGCCCGCAACCAGGCCGACGGCATGGTGCACATGGTCAAGAAGTCGCTGACCGAATACGGCGACAAGCTCGATGCCGCCGAAAAGGAAAGCATCGAGAAGGCGATCAAGGACGTTGAAGATGTCCTGCGCGAAGGCGACAAGGACACCATCACCGCCAAGACCGAGGCGCTGTCGCAAGCCGCCCAGAAGCTCGGCGAAAAGATGTACGCCCAGCAACAGGCTGAAGGTGCCGCT
This sequence comes from Betaproteobacteria bacterium UBA5582, assembly GCA_002425245.1. GTDB lineage: Bacteria > Pseudomonadota > Gammaproteobacteria > Burkholderiales > Rhodocyclaceae > Azonexus. The sequence goes on from DILW01000155.1 coordinate 75,195, forward strand.
GCCGGTGCGGCCGGAGCAGCGGGCGGCGAAGCGAAGGAAAAGACCGTCGAAGGCGATGTCGTCGATGCCGAATTCACGGAAGTGAACAAGGACAAGAAAGCTTAATTCGGGCGCCCGGGCGTCGCTTTAAGTGGCCGGATCGAAGCGGACGCCCCGGCGCCGCTCGATCCGGCCTTTGTGCAGTAACTGACGGGAACCAGTCATGTCTAAACGCGATTTTTACGAAATCCTCGGCGTCAACCGCGACGCCTCGGACGACGAAATCAAGAAGGCCTACCGCAAGCTGGCCATGAAGCACCACCCGGACCGCAACCCGGATAATCCGGGCGCCGAGGAAAAGTTCAAGGAAGCCAAGGAAGCCTACGAAATCCTCTCCGACAGCCAGAAACGTGCTGCCTACGACCAGTACGGCCACGCCGGCGTCGATCCTCAGTCCGGCATGGGCGGCTTTAGCGGCGGCGGTGGCGGTGGCTTTGCCGACGCCTTCGGCGGCATCTTCGACGAAATTTTCGGAGGCCGCGGCGGTGGCGGCGGTGGTGGCGGTCGTTCCAACATCTACCGCGGTGCCGACCTGCGCTACAACCTGGAAATCACGCTCGAACAGGCTGCGCACGGCACCGAAACCAAGATCCGCATCCCGACCATGGAGGAATGCGAGGTCTGCCACGGCTCTGGCGCCAAGGCCGGGACCCAGCCGAAAACCTGTCCGACCTGTGGCGGCTCCGGTCAGGTTCGCCTGCAACAAGGCTTCTTCTCGATCCAGCAGACCTGCCACAAGTGCCACGGCACCGGTCGCTTCATCGCCGATCCCTGTACCAACTGCGGCGGTGCCGGCCGGGTCAAGCAGCACAAGACCCTGGCGGTGAAGATTCCGGCCGGCGTGGACGAAGGTGATCGCATCCGGCTCGCCGGCGAAGGCGAACACGGTGTCAACGGCGGCCCGCCGGGCGACCTCTACGTGCAGATCCACCTCAAGCAGCACGCAGTCTTCCAGCGCGACCACAACGACCTCCACTGCGAGATGCCGATTTCCTTCACCACCGCGGCACTCGGCGGCGAAATCGAAATCCCGACCCTGGATGGCGCCGCAGCCATCAAGATTCCGCCGGAAACCCAGTCTGGCCGAGTCTTCCGCCTGCGCGGCAAGGGCATCAAGGGAGTGCGCAGCCACACCCACGGTGACCTGATGTGCCACGTCGTCGTCGAAACCCCGGTCAACCTCACCGACCGCCAGAAGGAACTGCTGCGCGAACTGGAAGAATCGAGCCGCGACACCGGACACAAGCACAACCCACGTGCCAAATCGTGGATGGATAAAGTACGGGAGTTCTTCGGGGAATAATTCCCCGGGCACAGGGCAGGGCTGTATCGCCTGCCCTGCGCAGCCTTTCCACTGCTAGAATCCGGGCAGGATTCAGTGGAGAGGCTTGAGCATGAAAGTATTCATAAAATTTGCTGCCGCCTGCGCGATGGCACTTGCCACGGCCACCTGGGCGGACCCCGGCGTTACCGATTCGAGCATCACCCTCGGCATGTCGGCCCCCTTCTCCGGGCCCAACGCGGCGTATGGCGAAGACATGCGCCAGACCATCCAGGCCTATTTCGAGCACATCAACAAATCGGGCGGCATCAACGGCCGCAAGCTTGAACTGGTTGCGCTCGACGACGGTTACGAAACCGAACGCACGGTTGCCAACACGCGCAGCCTGATCACCGACAAGAAAGTCTTCGCCCTGCTCTCCTACTATGGCTCATCGCCCACCACCGAGGCGATGAACAAGGTTTTTGGCCCGGCCGGCGTTCCCCTGGTCGGCACCATTTCCGGCGCCGATACGCTGCGCCAGTCGATTTCGGCCAACCCGAACTCACGATACATGTTCCATGTGCGCGCCAGCTATGCCGACGAAACAACCGCCATCGTCAATCAAATGGTGTCGATCGGACTGCGCAGCATCGCTGTCTTCTACCAGAACGATGGCTTCGGCAAAGCCGGCCTCGACGGCGTCACCGCCGCCTTGAAAAAGCACAAGCTGGCGCCGTCGGCAGTCGGCACTGTCGAACGCAATTCGCTCAACGTCGATGCAGCAGTTCAATCAATCGCCAAGGCCAACCCCCAGGCGGTCGTGATGATCACCCTGTACAAGCCAACTGCCGCTTTCGTCCGGGCCATGAAAAAGGCCGGCCAGAACCCGATGTTCATGACGTTGTCGCCGGTGGGCACCGAGCAGCTGGTTCAGGAACTGGGCCAGGAAGCACGCGGCATCGGCATTTCCCAGGTCGTTCCCTATCCATGGAACGACAGCATTCCGATCGTTCGCGATTACCAGCGACTGGGCGCGAAGTCACGCAGCTACTCGTATTACGGTCTGGAAGCCTATCTGACCGCGCGTACCCTGGTCGAAGGACTGCGCCGCGCCGGCCGCGACCTCAACCGCGACAAACTGGTCAGCGCCCTCGAATCGCTGTCGGCCACCGATCTCGGCGGCTATCGCATCAACTACACGGGAACCGCCCGCTACGGATCGCGCTTTGTCGAACTGACCGTGATCGGACCGGGTGGCAAAGTACTGCGCTGAAGTTACCAAGCCCACCATGAGAAACGGCCCGTTGAACGGGCCGTTTTCCATTGTTCGCGGGCTGGTTCAGGCCCGCCGCCAGGTCGTGCCCTGCGGGCTGTCGTCGAGGACGATGCCGGCCGCCTTGAGTTCGTCACGAACCCGGTCGGCAGTGGCGAAATCGCGCGCCTTCTTGGCTTCGGCGCGCTCGACAATGCGTGCTTCGATGGTCGACTCGTCAAGGCCACCGAGCGCCGGACCGGCACGCAGGTAGGCCAGAGGCTCGCGCTCCAGCAGGCCAATGACGCCGCCGAGCGCCTTGAGCAGGCCGGACATTTCGCCGGATTTCTGTCGATTGGCCTCGGCAGCCAGTTCGAACAGCACGGCAATCGCGCCGTGCGAATCGAAATCCTCGTTGAGGGCTGCCGCGAAGCGGGCGGCGAAGCCCTGTTCCCAGTCGATCGACACCGCCAGCGGCGGAACATCACGCATGGTGAAGTAGAGGCTATCGAGCGAACGCTTGGCGTCGTCGAGATGAGCATCGGAATAATTCAGCGGGCTGCGGTAATGGGCGCGCAGAATGAAAAAGCGCACCACTTCGGCATCGTACTTTCCGAGAACCTCGCGAATGGTGAAGAAGTTCCCCAGCGACTTCGACATCTTCTCGTTGTCGACCCGGATGAAGCCGTTGTGCATCCAGTAATTGACGTAGCTGCAGCAGTTGGCCCCCTCGGACTGGGCTATTTCGTTCTCGTGGTGGGGGAACTGCAGGTCCTCGCCGCCGCCATGAATGTCGAAATGCTTGCCGAGCAGCGACGAGCTCATCGCCGAGCACTCGATATGCCAGCCCGGACGACCGTCGCCCCAGGGCGAAGCCCAGGCCGGTTCGCCCGGTTTGGCATGTTTCCACAACACGAAATCGAGCGGGTCCTGCTTGGCGGTGTCGATCTCGACTCGCTCACCCGCGCGCAGATCGTCGAGTGACTTGCCGGACAGCTTGCCGTAACCGGGGAACTTGCGCACTGCGTAATTGACGTCGCCGTCGGCGGCCTGATAAGCCAGCCCGTTACGTTCAAGCTGGCGGATGATTTCCTGCATCTGCGGCACGAATTCGGTCGCCCGCGGCTCGTGATCTGGACGCAGCACGCCAAGAGCATCGGCGTCCTCGTGCATGAAAGCGATGAAGCGATCGGTCAGTTGCTGAATCGTCTCGCCGTTCTCGGCCGCCCGACGGATGATCTTGTCATCGATGTCGGTAATGTTACGCACGTAGGTCACATCGTAACCGGAGGCCCTGAACCAGCGATAAACCATGTCGAAAACCACCATCACGCGGGCGTGGCCGAGGTGACAGTAGTCGTAAACCGTCATGCCGCAGACATACATGCGAACCTTGCCGACCTCGATCGGTTCGAAAACCTGCTTCTCTCTTTTGAGCGAGTTGAATATCTTTAGCATGGCGGAATGAAAAGAAGTGTAGCGAAGCCTTCGAAACCTATGGCATCGCCCGCTTCTTTGATAGAATTGAGTGATTGAAAACCTCGGAAATTATAGCACGGCGATGACCACCAAATCCCTGTTACAGCCTCGCCTCCGGGCTCTCCGCGCCCTGGCACTCGGTCTATCCATCGGCTTTGCCGCCCCGGTTTTTGCCGACAACCTCCCCGAAATCCAGCGTCTGATCAAACAAGGTCAGAATACGCAGGCACTCGAGAAGGTCGATCAGTACCTGAGCAGCCGCCCCAAGGATGCGCAGGGTCGCTTCCTCAAGGGCCTGATCCTGACGGAAATGAACCGCCCGGCCGACGCCATCACGGTATTCACCAAGCTGTCAGAGGATTACCCGGAATTGCCCGAGCCCTACAACAACCTGGCCGTGCTCTACGCCCAGCAGAAGCAATACGACAAGGCGCGCACGGCACTGGAAATGGCCATCCGCACCCATCCCTCGTACGCCATCGCCTACGAGAACCTCGGCGATGTTTACGCCAAGCTTGCCAGCCAGGCCTACGACAAGGCGCTCCAGCTGGACGGTGCCAGCACCACGACCCAGAACAAGCTGGCCCTGATCCGCGACCTGATCAGCACCTCGGGCAAGGGTAACGTCAGGCCGCCGGCCCCGGCTGCAATTGCCGCCGCTGCCCCAGCACCGGCACCGGCCAAACCCGTCCCGCCGCCGAC
>DILW01000174.1 GCA_002425245.1 Betaproteobacteria bacterium UBA5582
AACAGCCCCTTGCCGCCGATCTCGGCGAGCGGCCGGTCGAGGATCTGGTCACCCTTGGTGGTCATGCCAAGAATGACAACTTCCGCAGCCGGATTTAAACTCGCCAGTCGGCCCTGGACATGCACCGCCTGCCACATGGCCAGACGGGATTCACGGGAAGCGATGACAATTTTCGAAGGAGCGGACATGAGGCAATCCTGGAAGTCTTGGAGGGTGCTGATCGGGGTGCTGATTCTAGCATGCCTGCCGCTGCCCTCTTCGGCCGCCGCCGACCTGCCACTGGCCAGCCAGCTCGATACAGAAGCCCGCCAAGCGGCCCGGACCGGGGCGCCGCTGGTGGTCATCTACAGCCGCGCCGACTGCTCTTTCTGCAAGACCGTCAAACGCGACTTCCTCGGCCCGCTCAGCACCGACCCGCGCTACGCCGGCCGTGTCCTGATCCGCGAAGTGGCCCAGGACAGTACGGCCCCGCTCCGGGATTTCGCCGGTCGCAGCACCACCCATGCCGATTTCGCCGCCGCCGAGAAAGTCCGTCTGGTGCCGGTGGTCGCCTTCTACGGACCGGACGGCAGGAAACTGCACGAGCCCATCGTCGGCGCGCGCCTGCCGGATTTCTACCAGAGCTACCTGGAAGACGCCATCGAGCAGTCAAGCCGGGCCCTGCGCCGCCAGCCATGAACGACAGCGCCAAGGACCCGAGTCAGCGCCCCGAGCACCCCGATTTCTGGTGCAAGCGCTTCGGCGCCGGCCAGACGCCGTGGGATGCCGGCCGCGTCCCGGCCGATTTCGCCGCTTTCGTCGCCACCCGGAACGCACCGCTGACCACGCTGATCCCCGGCTGCGGCAGCGGCTGGGAAGCAGCCTGCCTGGCTGACGCCGGCTGGCCGGTCACCGCCCTCGATTTTTCGCCGGTCGCCGTTGCCCGCGCCCGGGAAGTGCTCGCCGGACACGCGGTTGAACTGGTTTGCGCCGATTTCTTCACCTACCGCCCGGCCACGCCACCGGACCTGATCTACGAGCGCGCCTTCCTTTGCGCGCTGCCGCGCAAGCTGTGGCCGGACTGGGCGGCCGGGCTCGCCCGCCTGTTACCGCCGGGCGGCCTGCTCGCCGGCTACTTCTTCGTCTGCGATCAGTTGAAGGGACCGCCTTTCGGCATCACCCAGGCACAACTGGACGAACTGCTGGCGGATGCTTTCGAGTGCATCGAAGACCGTCCGGTGAGTGACTCGATCCCGGTCTTCGCCGGTCGCGAACGCTGGCAGCTGTGGCGCCGCCGTCAGGACGGCCGCCCCGCCGAGAGGTAACGCAGGAGCATTGCGTAGAGCCCCTCCGGCCGGACCGGTTTGGCCATGAAATCGTCCATGCCGGCCCCCAGACAACGGGCACGGTCCTCGGCGAAGGCATTGGCGGTCATCGCCAGGATCGGCACGGTGCTGCCCGACGGTAACTGGCGGATCCGGCGGGTCGCTTCGATGCCGTCCATGTTCGGCATCTGCATGTCCATCAGGATCAGGTCGTAGTTTTCCGCTGCCGCCATGGCCAGGGCCTGCGCCCCGTCCGCGGCCTGGTCGACCTGCAAACCGGCGTCCTCAAGCATGAGCAGGGCAATTTCCCGATTGATGGCCTCGTCTTCGACCAGCAGCACGCGCCGCCCGGCGAAATCGCTGCGCAGACGCATCTCGGCGTCGTCGACGGGTAATTCGCCAGTCGCCGGCCCGTCCGGCGCCCGCTGCAGGCAAACGGTGAACCAGAAGCAACTACCCACGCCGAGCGTACTGCTGGCCCCGGCGTCGCCGCCCATCAGCCAGGCCAGCTTGCGGGTGATCGCCAGCCCCAGCCCGGTGCCGCCGTGCTGGCGCGTGATCGAGGCATCGGCCTGCTCGAAGGCGGAGAACAGACGCTCCATCACCGCCTCGGCGATGCCGATGCCGCTATCCTCGACTTCGAAGCGCAGGCGCACCGAATCCTGCTGCTCGGCCTCGACACGCAAGCGGATCAGCACCCTGCCACGCTCGGTGAATTTGACCGCATTGCTGACGTAATTGAGCAATGCCTGTTGCAAGCGGGTCGGGTCGCCGAGCAGCGGGCCCGGCAGTTCGTCGATTTCGGTGTGCAGACTCAAGCCCTTGCTGCGTGCGCGCTCCTGCAACATCGACACGACATTGGCGAGCAGCGCCGGCAGGCTGACCGGCACCGATTCGAGGCTTAGGCGCCCGGCCTCGATCTTGGACAAGTCGAGGACAGCGTTGATGATCTCCAGCAAATGATCGCTGGCCGCTTCGAGCTTGCCCATCTGGACGGCTTGTTCGTCACTCAGGCCACCCTTGCGCACCAGGCGGGCCATGCCGAGGATGGCGTTCATCGGCGTACGGATCTCGTGGCTCATGTTGGCCAGGAAGGCAGTTTTGGCAACGCTGGCCCGCTCTGCCTGCTGCTTGGCCTGGGCCAGCTCCTCGGTCCGCCGGGCGACCAGTTCTTCCAAGCGCTCGCGGTGGGCCGCCAGTTCCGCCTCGATGCGCCGGCGTTCGGTCATGTCGCGCAGGCTGCACTGGATCAGCACCTTGTCCCCCAGGGTGATCCGCCCAAGCATGACCTCGGCGATGAACAGTCGCTGATCGTCGACCCGCCGGTGCGTCCATTCGAAGCGCGGGGTCTGCCCGGCCATGGTCAGGGCGACCCAGCGCGCACCCGCGACCTGGGAGGACTTGCCATCCGGCTGACAGTCCGGCGACAGCTCGTCCGGCGTGCGTCCGAGCAGAAGGCCGCGGTGGCTGGCCCCGAACAGGAGCAGTGCCGCCGGATTGCAGTCGACGAAACGCATGCCCTCAAGAATGAGTACGGCTTCGCCGGTCGACTCGAACAGGGTGCGGTAGCGCGCCTCCGACACTTGCAGCGCCTGCGTGCGTTCGAGAACCCGCTGCTCCAGCTCTTCATTGGCTGACAGCAGCGCGCGGTCGGCGCGGCGCCAGCGGCGGCTGAAACGGAAAGCGAGCAACATGCCGATCAGGCTGGGCACCAGCACCATCAGCGCGACCGACTGCATCGCCCGCCAGACCTGCGGTTCGATCGCGGCAAAGAGCGCCACTTCGCGGCGTTCGAGTTGCAGCAGCCAGTCATTGGCCAGCTTCACGGTAAACCGCAACCAGGCTTCGCCGCCGGCGTCGACCACGCGCACCATCCCGGCCTTCAACTCAGGCGCCGCGCCGGCTACCTGCGCCTCGCCCCAGGCATGTCGGGAATCGGCCACCCGCTGTCCGTCGCGATCGAACAGCGCCGCGTGCTCGAAGGGACTGATCCGCGCTTCCACCAGCAGATCGCTCAGGCGCGACAGGTGCAGCACGCCGCCAAGGTGGAGGACGATCCGGCCATCCGCATCGACCACTGGAATATCGATGGCGATCGCCGGCACGCCGTCGGCACCGACAAAGCCGCCGGAGATGACCGGCTGCCGCGTTGCCGTCGCCTCGCGGAAATAGGCGCGATCCGCCAGGTTGTACTTGCGCAGCGACTGCTGCACGCTGAAGGGATGGGAAATGTAGTGATCACCTGTCGGCGTCAGCACGAACAGCACTGAAAAGCCGCCGGTCTGACGCAGCGTCTCCAGAATTTCCCGCTTTTCCGGGTCGAGATGCTCGGGGATACCGTTCACCGCCGGATCGATCGCCGCACGCTCGGGCAGACCACGGAAAGCCCGGTTGCCGGCAGCCAGCCGCAGCAGCTGCAGCGGCTGTTCGATCTCCGCATCGAGACGGGCGGCCAGGGCATCGACGAAAGCCTGGTTGTCCTCAGCCCAACGCTCAACCGCCCATTCATGCAGGGAACTGCGCAGAAAAAGCAGGAGCAGGCACAGCGACAGCAGCGTCGGCAACAACACCAAGGCAACGATGTGTCGCCGCTCGCGCATCAGGACCTTCCCCATCAATTCGAACCCGGAGTTGCCATTATGCCCCTTCACCCCCCGGGCACAAGCCAGGAGAACCCTTACAGCGCGGGATCGCTGACGAAGCCGATCTTGCTCAGGCCGGAGCGCGCCGCGATCGCCATCACCTTCGCCACCTGTTCGTAGGGCACCAGCCGATCAGCACGGATGTGCAGTTCCGGCGCCACCTCCTGGGCGGCAGCGGCAGCGCAGCGTGCCGGCAGCTCGGCCAGCGTCACCGGCTCGCCGTTCCAGAACATCTCGCCGTTCTCGCGCAGGCCGAATTCGATGTGCTCGGGCTTGGTCAGATTGACCGCGCTCGACGCCTTGGGCAGGTCGATCTTGACCGCATGCGTGAGCAGTGGCGCGGTGACGATGAAGATGACCAGCAGCACGAGCATCACGTCGACCAGCGGGACGACGTTCATCTCGGCTTTTGGCACATCGTGCGCCTGGCCGCGATAGCGGCGGAAGTCCCCGGCCATCAGACGCTCCTGCCCGCCCCGTCGTTGCGGACGGTGAGCAGCACGTAAAGGTCGTGGGCAAAGCCCTCCAGACGCGCCAGCCACAGGCGGTTGCGCCGGCTGAAGGCGTTGTAGGCGAGCACCGCCGGAATCGCCACGGCCAGACCGAGGGCAGTCATGATCAGTGCCTCACCGACCGGCCCGGCGACCTTGTCGAGCGTGCCCTGGCCGGACAGGCCGATCTGCACCAGCGCGTGATAGATACCCCAGACCGTACCGAACAGGCCGATGTAGGGCGCCGTCGAGCCGGCCGAAGCACACAC
>DILW01000016.1:0-198 GCA_002425245.1 Betaproteobacteria bacterium UBA5582
CCTGCCGGCCGTTTTCCGCCGACCGCCGCGGCCTGGTGCTGGGCGAGGGCGGTGCCGCCCTGGTCCTTGAGGACTGGGACCACGCCATCGCCCGCGGTGCGCGCATTCACGGCGAAATCGCCGGCTACGGGACCAGTTGCGATCACAGCCACCTGGTCAAGCCGGACGCCGCCGGTCAGGTCCGCGCCCTGCGCGATA
>DILW01000016.1:597-5023 GCA_002425245.1 Betaproteobacteria bacterium UBA5582
CGATCGCCACGGTCCTGGCCCTGCGCGAACAGACCGTGCCGCCGACCGCCCACCTGAACGATCCCGACCCCGCCTGCGCCGGCGTCGACCATGTCACGGTCGCCCGTCCCCAAGCCTTGCGCGCCGCGCTCTCCAACTCCTTCGCCTTCGGCGGCAGCAACGCGGTGCTCGCCTTCCGCGCCGTCGACCGCCGCCATCAGGAAGTTTCGTCATGACCACCACGCCCACCCCGGAAACCGTCGCCGCCCTGCTGCCGGAAGTTGCCGAACTGATCGTCGCCGCCCTCAACCTCGAGATGAGCCCTGGCGAAATCGATGCCGACGCGCCCCTGTTCGGCGACGGCCTCGGACTGGATTCGATCGACGTCCTGGAAATCTCGCTGGTCGTCTCCAAGCGTTACGGCTTCCAGTTGCGTTCCGACAACGAGGACAACGTCCGCATCTTCTCTTCGCTGCGCGCCCTGACCGCGCATATCGCCAGCCAGCGCAGCCAGTAATGCCGACCGGCCCGGTCCCGCTGCTGCGCGGCCTGGCCGTGCTCCTGCTATTCGCTGCCTGGGCCGTGGCCGCCCATTTCGGCAGCGCTGGCGGCGGTCACCCCGACATCAACGCGGCGCTCGGCGTCCTTCCCCTGATCTTTGTCGTCAGCCTCCTGCTGTGGCGCTGGCACTCGCTCTGGCTGCGCCTGGGTGGCCTGTTCGCCGGGCTGCTCCTGCTCGCCTGGCTGTGGCCACGCCTGCGCGAAAATGTCGCCCTGCTGTACTACCTCCAGCACCTGGGCACCCACGTCGCCCTCGGCGTCGTCTTCGGGCGCACCCTGTTCGGCCCCGGTGAAGCACTGATCACGCGCATCGCCCGGACCGTTTTCCGCGACGGCCTGTCGCCGCGCAAGATACGCTACACCCGCCAGGTGACCGTCGCCTGGACGGTGTTCTTCTTTGCCAACGCCACGCTGTCGACCTTGCTTTTCCTGTTCGCCCCGGCCGAGGTCTGGTCGATCCACGCCAACCTGCTGACCGGTCCACTGATCGGCCTGATGTTCCTCGGCGAACACCTGGTGCGCCTGCGCGTGCTGCCGCCGGAAGAACGGCCCAGCTTCATGACCGCGATCCGCGCCTACCAGGCCGGCACCCGGGATACGGAGCACTCCTCATGAAGCATTTGCCGCTGATTTCGCGCCACGGGCTCGACGACACGCTGGCCTGGCGACACGACGGGCCGGTCAGCGTCCGCCGCTTCCTGGCCGAAGCCGCCGCCCTGGCTGCCCGCCTGCCGGACGGCGACTGGCTGCTCAACCTGTGCACCGACCGCTACCGCTTCGCCGTCGGCTTCGTCGCCGGCCTGCTGGCCGGCAAGACCAGCCTGCAGCCGGCCTCGCAGTCGGCCGAAACCCTGGCCCGCATCGACACCGCCTACCCAGGCTGCTGCTGCCTGCGCGACGGGGCCTTTGCCACCGGTACGCTGCCCTGCGTCGATTACCCCGACCTTTCGGCAGCCTCACCGGAAACGGTGGCCGAAATCCCCGAAATCGCCGCCGAACGCGTCGTCGCCATCCTATTCACCTCCGGTTCCACCGGCCTGCCGCAAGCGCATTGCAAAACCTGGGGCAAGCTGGTCGCCAACGCGCTGGCCGGCGCCAGCACGCTCGGCCTGCTGGAAACCCCGATGAACATCGTCGGCACCGTCCCGGCGCAACACAGTTTCGGTTTCGAATCGACCTTCCTGCTGGCGCTGCATGGCGGTTGCAGTTTCTGGGCCGGCAAGCCCTTCTACCCGCAGGACATCGTCAACGCCCTGGCCGCATTGCCACGGCCGCGCCTGCTGGTGACCACGCCCTTCCACCTGTCGACCCTGCTCGCCGCCGAACTGCCGCTGCCGCCGGTCGACCTGCTGCTGTCGGCCACCGCCCCCTTGTCGGCCGAGCTGGCCGGGCGGGCCGAAGCCGCCTGCGGCGCACCGGTCAGGGAAATCTACGGCTCGACCGAAAGCGGCCAACTGGCCAGCCGGCGTACCGTGGACGGCGCGCGCTGGCACTTGCTGCCTGGGGTCGACCTGAGCCAGGATGGCGACGTGATCTACGCCGAAAATGGCCATGTCGAGGGCAGGATCGCACTCGGCGACCGCATCGAGCGCCACGCCGACGGCAGCTTCACCCTGCTCGGCCGGCACAGCGACCTGATCAACATCGCCGGCAAGCGCACTTCGCTAGCCTGGCTCGATCACCAGATCGCCAGCATCGACGGGGTCGTCGATGCCGCCTTCTTCCTCCCCGACGAAGCCGACGATACCGCCATCACCCGGCTGACCGCCTTCGTCGTCGCCCCGACGCTGAGCCCGACCCGCCTGCTGGCAGCCCTGCGCCAGCGGCTTGACCCGATCTTCCTGCCGCGGCCGCTGGTGATGCTCGAATCGCTGCCGCGCAACACCACCGGCAAGCTGCCCCGGCAGGCCCTGCAGGCGCTTTACGAGGGACGCCGGAAAAATGACTGAAACGGCGCTTCGTTGGCAGGTGGCGGAGGACCATCCGGCCTTTGCCGGGCATTTCCCCGGTCGCCCCATCGTCCCCGGCGTGGTCCTGCTCGACCGCGCCCTGGCTCTGGCCGCTGCAGCGATGGGCGGCAGCGAAGACGGCTGGCAGGTAGGCAACGCCAAATTCCTCAGCCCGGTCGGCCCCGGCGAATGGCTGACCCTGGTTCTCAAACCGGGCGTCGGCGGCAGCATCGCCTTCACCATCCACGCCGGTGAGCGGCTGGTCGCCAGCGGCAGCCTGACGCCGCCCCGCCGATGAAAACCGAGAGCGACTGGCGACGCCAGCAGGAGCGCAGCAATCTGGCCATCCTGCGGCTGATGGTGTGGATTTCCCTCACCTTCGGTCGCGCCGTCGGCCGCCTGGTCCTGCACGGCATTGCCGCCTACTACGTGCTGTTTGCCCCGCGCGCGCGGCGCGCCAGCCGTGCCTACCTGCACCGGGCACTGGGGCGCTGGTCGCAGTGGCGCGACGGTTACCGGCACGTGTTCAGTTTCGCCAGCACCATCCACGACCGCATCTATCTGCTCAACGACCGTTTCGACCTGTTCGACATCGAAGTCGTCGGCGCCGAAGCACTGACTGCCGCCCTTGAACGGCAACCGGGTGCCCTGCTCATCGGCGCCCACCTCGGCAGTTTCGAAGTCCTGCGCGCAGTCGGCCGGGGCAGGGCGGGGCTGAAGGTGGCGATGCTGATGTACGAGGAAAACGCGCGCAAGATCAACGCCACCCTGCAGGCAATCAACCCGCGCGCGGCCGAGGACATCCTGCCGCTTGGCCGGGTCGACTCGATGCTCGCCGCCCGCGACCGGCTGGCCCAGGGCTACCTGGTCGGCATGCTGGCCGACCGCGGTCTCGGCAACGACCCGACCCTGGACTGCGATTTTCTCGGTCAGCCCGCCGCCTTTCCACTCGGCCCCTGGCGCATGGCAGCAATGCTGCAACGCCCGGTCTTCTTCATGGCCGGTCTGTATCTCGGCGGCAATCGCTATCGCATACACTTCGAGCAAATCGCCGATTTTTCCGGCCTCAGCCGCGCCGAACGCGAACCGGCCATCGGCGAAGCGATCCGAACCTACGCCGGCAAGCTGGAAGAGCATTGCCGCCAGGCCCCGTACAACTGGTTCAACTTCTTCGATTTCTGGCAAACCCATGACTAGACGTCTCGCATTCGCCCTTCTGTTCGTCCTGCTCGGCCAGCCGGCCTGGGCAGCCTTCGACGTCGGCAGCCTGATGGCCGACCTGGCCCGGCACAAGGGGGGCAAGGCGAAATTTGTCGAGACCCGCTACCTGGCGGTACTCGACAAGCCGCTCAAGGCCACCGGCGAAATGAACTACACGCCGCCGGACCGCCTGGAGAAACGCACGCTGACACCGAAGCCGGAACTGATGATCCTCGACAAGGACACGCTGACACTGGAGCGCGACAAGCAGAAGCTGTCGATCAACCTGGCCAGCCAGCCGCAGGCGCTGGCTTTCGTGGACAGCATCCGCGGCACCCTGGCCGGCAACCGGGCCGCCCTGGAACGCAATTACCTGCTCAATCTGGAAGGCACGGCGGATAAGTGGGTACTCACAATGCTGCCGCGCGACCAGCTCATGGCCAGCTTCGTGCTGCGCATCGTGGTCAGCGGCAGCCGCAACCAGATGCGCAGCATCGAGTACCTGCAGGCCGACGGCGACCGTTCGTTGCTGACCATCGAACCGATCACCGGACCATGACCGCCAGGTCGCTGCGCGTCTTCCTGTACTGGTTGCTGGCCATGCTGGCCGGCGGCCTCATTGCCTGGAACAGTCGCTTCTCGGCGGACATGAGTTTCTTCCTGCCGGCCGATCCCAGCCCGGCACAGCAGGTACTGGTCGAGCAACTGCGCGACGGCATGGTCTCGCGCCTGCTGAT
>DILW01000149.1 GCA_002425245.1 Betaproteobacteria bacterium UBA5582
TGCAGCGGGGCGATCAGTTCGCGCCGGAAACCGAGGCCGGCGCCGTGCGGCGGGCGGGCGTGCATCAGGCTTCTCCGCGCGCCGGGTAATCCTTGGCGACGACGAAGTCGATGGCGCCGAGCATGTCCTTGAAGTGCGGCCGGGCGAAGGGCATGGTCTGGACGTTGGCCCAGTAAAGGGTGAGGTCGGGGCGGATCAGGAAGACGCCGGGCTCGGAAAAGCGCGCCGGTTCCTCGACACCGGTCGAGGTCAGGCCGCGGCCGGTGGAGATGTACAGACCCCAGGCGCGGGCGTCGGCTTCGCTCAGGCCGTAGCCGAGATCGAGCTTATCGAGCGACCATTCTTCGGCGGCGCGGCGGGCGCGTTCTTCGGTGTCCGACGACAGCACCTTGACCAGCACGCCACGGGCGGTGAATTCGTCGTGCAGGCGGTTGAGCTCAGTCAGGTAGGCGCGGCACAGCGGGCAGTGGTAGCCGCGGTAGAAGACGAGCAGCGTGAAGGTCGGCGCCTCGTTGGCGGCGAGCGTCAGGCGGGCGCCGGAGAGCAGCGGCACATCAAGCGCCGGTACCGGCTGGCGGGGAATCAGGGATTGCGGCATGAGGAATTCCTTGAAAGGGCCGGCGTTGGCCGCCAGCCCGTGGGTTCAGCGTCTTACTTGGCGGCGCCGCATTTGCCTTCACCGCACTTGCCGTCCTTCTTCTTGTCCGCGGCCTTCTTGTCGGCGCCGCACTTGGCTTCGCCACACTTGCCGTCCTGTTTCTTCTCGGCCCCCTTCTTGTCGGCGCCGCATTTTGCTTCGCCGCATTTGCCGTCCTTGCCCTTGGTGTCGGCCTGCGCCAGCTGGTAGCCGGCCGACAGCTGCTTGGCGGCGAAGGGGTTGTCGGCGGCGTGGGCAATCGGGGTCAGGGCGACGGCGGCAAAGGCGGAACCGATGGCCAGCGAGGTGAGAGTTTGCTTTTTCATGATGATCTCCGTTGAGGTGGGGGTGAGGGCAGAAAGCCTGCCTGTTGCTTTGTCGGCGCAGGGGCCGGGTTTCTTACAGAAGATTTCAGAAAAGTGTGGTCAATCGGACCCAGGAATCCGGCAGATGTTCAACAATCCGCGCTTCCAGCTACTTGTCGGCGCCGCCCAGGATGGCGATGCCGGTGAGCAGCCGCCAGCCGCCGAAGGTCCGCACGTGCTCGCCGTCAATGCCCTGCGCCATCCCGACCCCCATCGCCACTGGCATCAACCGGTTCTGCTGCACCGCTCCGCCGACCACCAGCGGCAACACGGGAAAAACGCAGGGCGACAGCGTGGTCAGACTGCTAGCCAGCAAGGCTAGGCCGAGAACGGAGGGGGAAGGGTTTCGCGGCGCCATGCTCATGCTCCGCAGACCCGATGTGCATTGGAATCTTGATATTCCATATGGTTCACGGCACGATCAGGGCATGAAGGGATTTTCTCCACAGCGTCGTTAGGCTGCAATCAGCACGAGCAATATGCCCCGCCCACAACAGAAGACGAACAAGCCGGTGATTGAAGCGGAAGCCCTATCCCTTGAGGATTGGCTTTCGCATGCCCTAGTGCCAGAGAACGAACGAAACTATCAAATCGTTGATTATCAGTTTCCTACCGACCGGCATCGTGACGAATACTTGGACGGAATTCATGGTCGCTCAGAACGCCAGGTAAGAAAACTGCTCCGTGGCTTTCTCGTCCCAAGTGGAACTTTGGGTATAGATCACGTTACGCGTCGCTGGGTTTGTGGTCTGGATCCCGCTGAAAGAGAACGCTTAGTCGAAGAAACTGAGTTTTTTCGCCGCCTTATTGAGCCACCTTTTCTTCCATGGGACGGCGTAACGTGGATACTTGATCTCCTCCCGAACTACCCGACGAAAGCACTGGATGTTCTTGATGGATTTTTCATTGCTCACTGTCAGGCGCTGCCAGATGGACGAATGCATGGATTATCCGATTCCGAAGCCATTATTCGTCGTCGGTACCTACAGTGCGATAACCCGCGAGAGTCACTTCTTTCCTTAAGGCCGGGGGAGTTCGAGTATTTGATCGGAGCGCTGTTCGAACACATGGGCTACCGAGTAGTGGTTACTAAAGCTTCCCGCGATGGCGGCGTCGATGTAGAGGTGAGGCGAGACGAGCCAGGTGGGCGCGCAGTCGTTCTCGTCCAGTGCAAGAGATATGAAAGCGTTGTTCGAGTACATGCGGTCCGCGAATTAATGGGGGTTGTCGCTAGGCGACAGGCAAACAAAGGTATCGTTGTTGCAACTTGCAGCTTTACTTCATCCGCCCGACAGGAAGCGTCTGAGAATGAGTTGATTGAGTTGATTGATTTTGTGTCTCTCAACAAGTTGCTGAACAAGCACTTTGGCTCCAAGTGGCCAGAGCGTATTCACTATGAAATTCGGCGGTTGCAGGCAGGCGCTGCTAGGTCCCATCCTTAGATACATGGGGCCGAACGGTTGTAGTTGAGTCGTGCTCGCGAAGCGAGTCGCGAACTGAGCCAGTTGTTGAATAAGCCCGGCTCGGTTTTTCTTGTGCAGGCGAGGCGTGATAGCGACCAACTCTCGAGCCCTAGCTGCAATTCAAATCGTGCAGCACACAAATTGAAACTGAGCCCGCAGGCCACGTCTCTGGAAAAGTATCCAGTCAGGCAGCTTTGACCCGGATAGCCATGGTGATCGGCTTTGCCTCCGGGTTAATCGGCTTCAGCGTACCGGCGCGGTGCGCGGCTTCCAGCTTGGTCACCAGACGACGCGCGCTCGCCAGCTTGGCTGCCGCCAGTTCAGGGTCAATTTGTCGTTTGTTGGCGGCCATGAAAGCCTCCTTTGCGTCGGTCGTCTCAGTAGGCAGGCCAATGAGCGATTGCCTCAATGTCTCTGGCGTGATGCAGCACGCGCGCCACGACAATCCCGTGTTCGTGAGGAAAGTAGAACAGAACGTATGGTGTCGAGGTCGGCCAGCTTCTCAGGCCAGGCGAGAGCTCGCGTCGCTCCCGCCCCATGAGCGGCTGATTCAGCAATCGAATGGCTTCTGCTTCGATCTGGTCGAGCATGCGATCAGCGGCGGTGACGCTATCTTCGGCAAGGTACAACCAGGCCTACAGCAAGTCGTTTTCGGCGCTCGCGGAGTAGAACAGTTTTGCCATCAGACCGTTTTCGCCGTTGCGCGGATTTCCCGGCCGCGCTCCTTGATGCTGGACACGCTCACTTCACGCACTCGGCCGGCGTCGATATCGGCTACGCCTTGGGCAATGTCGGTTTTGAGGGCGGCAAGCTTGGCCGCCTGAACGCCTTGGTAGGCTTCAAACAGGCGCAGCGCTTCCCGGATCACTTCACTGGCCGAACTGTAAAGCCCTGATTCGACATGCTGGCGGACGCGGTTTTCCAGCTCCGGCGGCAAAGATACGTTGAGGGACATGGCGGACTCCAGGGGAATGTCAGTTATTGCCATTCTATGCCGGGATGACGGGAAGTCCAGGTCACCGCACCGCAATCCCCGCCGCAATCGCCAGCATGACCACGCCCGAGCCGCGTTCGATGTGGCGCAGGTGGCGGTGGAACCAGGTGAGCAGGCGGGGGTGGCCGACGCTGCGGGCGATCAGGGCGTCCCAGGCGAAGACGATGCCGGCCATCCACAGGCCGTAGATGGTCTGTTCGCCGGCTGGCGTGGCGGGGGCGACGAGGGCGCCGAAGAGCAGGGCGTAGAACAGCGAGTTCTTCGGGTTGAGGATGCCGGAGAGGAAGCCCTGCAGCAGATGCGGAGCCAGTTTTTCGTGCGGCCTGGCCGGTGCCGCCGGGCTTGCGTCGGCCAGCGCCAGATGGCCGCTGCTGCGCAGGAAGAGCACGCCCAGCCAGACCAGGTAAAGGCAGCCGGCCCATTTGAGCGCGGCGAAGAGCAGCGGCCAGCGGGCGAGCAGCGAGACGCCGGTGAGCGCGAGGGCGATGTAGGCGGCGTTGGCCAGCGCGATGCCGAGGCTGGTGGCGATGGCCGGGCGCAGGCCGTGGACGATGCGCGTGCGCATGATCAGGAAGAAATCCGGCCCGGGGCTGAGCAGGGCGACGAAATGGGCGCTGGCGACGAGGCCGAACTGGGTGAAGTCGAAGGACATGGCGGCTTCCGCAAATGGGCGGAGTATCGCCAGCCGGCGCCGGCCGGTCTTGGAGGAAATTGCGCGCCTCAGCGCGGGCTGGCGTATTGCCCCGGGGTGGCGGCGACGCGTTCGCGGAAGCTGCGGTGGAAGTGGCTCTGGTCGGCAAAGCCGGTGGCCAGCGCGGTATCGCAGATCGGCGTGCCGGCGGCGAGCAGGCGACGGGCGCGCTG
>DILW01000138.1 GCA_002425245.1 Betaproteobacteria bacterium UBA5582
CCGAGCAGCGCCAGCCCGGCAATCGCCGCGATCAGCGCCGCCGGCAGGGCGCCGAACAGCGCGGCGACGGTAGCGCCGAAGAGGCCGGTGAACAGGTAGAAGACGCCGGCCCAGACCGACGCCCGGTAGCGCTGCGCCGGGTCGGGATCGGCCGCCGGGCTCATGCAGATGGCGGCGGTGATCGCCGCCAGGTTGAAGGCGAAGCCGCCGAACGGCGCCAGCAGCAGGCCGGTGACGCCGGTCCAGGTGATCAGCGGCGAAGCCGGCGTCTGATAGCCGTTGGCGCGCAAGACCGCCAGGCCGGGAACATTCTGGCTGGCCATGGTGACGATGAACAGCGGCAGGCCAACGCCGATCAGCGTGGTCAGCGAAAACGTCGGCGTCGTCCACACCGGCAACGCCAGCGTCAGGCTCACCGCTTCGGCGTGGATCATGCCGCCGGCCGCGGCGAGCAGCAGGCCGACGAGGAAGGCGAGCGGCACGGCGTAGCGCGGCAGCCAGCGGCGACCGGCGAAATAGACCGCGAACATCGCCCCGACCAGCAGCAACTCGCTGCCCAGCGCGCTGAACAGCGCCATCCCGAAGCGCGCCAGGACGCCGGCCAGCAGCGCCGCCGCCAGCGATTTCGGAACGTGGCGCATGATCGCCTCGAACAGCCCGAAAACGCCGCAGACGACGATCAACGCCGAAGCGAACAGGAAGGCGCCGATTGCCTCGCTCATCGGCACGCCGCTGAGACCAACGGCAAGCAGCGCCGCCCCCGGCGTGGACCAGGCGGTCAGCACCGGCGCCTTGAACCACAGCGACAGGCCGACCGAGGTGGCGAACATGCCGATGCCGAGCGCCCACAACCACGAGCCGATCAGTTCGGCGCCGGCCCCGGCGGCGCTCGCCGCCTGGAAGACGATCGCCGCCGAACTGGTGTAGCCGACGAGGACGGCGATGAAACCGGCGGTCAGGTGGGAGACGGAAAACAGGCGGCGCATGGCGGCAGAACTCGGCAAAATCAGCCCGGCATCATAGCAGGCGACAAGCGACTGGAGCCGCCCCCCGCTTCTCGGTTACAGTCGCGGATCACCAACAAAACCCATCGAGGAGACCAGAATGAGCGAAGAAGCCTGCCTGTTGCGCGACGACCGCGCCGACGGCCTGACCACCCTGACCCTGAACCGGCCCGGCCAGTTCAACTCGCTGTCGCGCGAGATGCTGACCGCGCTGCAGAGCGAACTCGACGCCATCGCCGCCGACGAAAAAGTCCGCGTCGTCGTCATCGCCGGCGCCGGCAAGGCCTTCTGCGCCGGCCACGACCTCAAGGAAATGCGCGCCAACCACAGCAAGGATTTCATGCAGGCGCTGTTCCGTCAGTGCGGCGAACTGATGCTCACCATCACCCGCCTGCCGCAACCGGTGATCGCCCGCGTGCACGGCATCGCCACCGCCGCCGGCTGCCAGCTGGTGTCGATGTGCGACCTGGCGGTGGCCGCCGATGTCGCCAAGTTCGCCGTCTCCGGCATCAACGTCGGCCTCTTCTGCTCGACGCCGGCGGTCGGCCTGGCGCGCAACCTGGGGCGCAAGGCGGCGCTGGAAATGCTGCTCACCGGCGACTTCATCGACGCCATGGAAGCCCGCGCCAAGGGCCTGGTCAACCGCGTCGTCCCGGCCGACGCGCTGGACGCCGAAATCGAGCGCCTGGCCGCCTCCATCCTCGCCAAGAGCGCCGTCGCCGTGCGCATGGGCAAGGGCATGTTCTACAAGCAGCTGGAAATGGGCCTCGCCGACGCCTACGACTACGCCGGCGAGGTGATGGCCTGCAACATGATGAGCGAGGATGCCGGCGAAGGCATCGACGCTTTCATGCAGAAACGCAAGCCGGCCTACAAGGGCTGCTGATCAGGCCGGCGGCGTCCACACCGGGGGCAGGATGACCGGCGCCGGGCGACCGATGTAATAGCCCTGGGCGCGGTGGATTTCCATGCGTTCGAGTTCGCGCAGCACCTCCGGCGACTCGACGTACTCGGCGACCACCGCGATGCCCATTTCCCGTGCCAGCGAACGGATGCTGGTGACGAAGGTGCGGTCCTTGTTGTTGACCAGCATGTTGGCGATGAAGTCGCCCTCGATCTTCAGGTAGTCGATGGGGAAGCGACGCAGGTAATGGAAGGACGAGAAACCGGAACCGAAATCGTCGATCGCCAGCTTGAAACCGTCGGCCTTCAGATCGTTCAGGAAACGTTCGAGCAGGGCCAGGTTCTTCACTGTGTCGCGCTCGGTGATCTCGAACACGATGCGTTCCGGCGCCACGCCGCTGGCGGCGACGATGCGCCGCAGGTCGCGGGCGAATTCGCTGAACACCAACGCCCGCGGCGACAGGTTGACGAAGATTTCGCCATCGTGCCCCTGCTCGTTCAGGATGCTCAGGGCGCGCTCCAGCACCAGCATGTCGAGGCGATGGATGACGCCGATCTTCTCGGCGATCTCGACGAACTCGTCAGCGCGGATCATCTCGCCCTTGAGTTCGATCCGCGACAGGATTTCGTAGGCGACGATGCGCCGCCCGGCGACGTCGAGGATGGGCTGGAAGAAAGGAACGACGCTGCGGTTTTCGATTGCCTCGATGACCATCAGGCTCTTCTGCGAGATGTCGCGGAAAATCTCGACCACATCTTCCTGCGACGGCACCGCCACCTGGTCCTTGCCGGCCTGCTTGGCGCGATACATCATGTTGTCGGCGAACATCAGCAGGTCCTTGGCGCTCTCGGCGTGATCCGGATAGACCGCCAGACCGATTGACGCCGTGCCGCGCAGACGGACATTGTCCGGTGTCAGCACCTCGAGTTGCTCGACCATGCTGCGGATGCGCTGAGCGACAAGAACCACGGTTTCCAGGGTGGCTTCGGGCAGCAGGGCGACGAACTCGTCGCCGCCATAACGGGCCAGGATGTCGCCATCGCGCAGGGCTTCCTGGACATGGCGGGCGAAGCGTTGCAGGTAGGTGTCGCCGGCAACATGCCCATGGTGGTCGTTCACCAGTTTGAAATTGTCGATGTCGATCAGCAGCAGGCCGAAACTGTAGCCGTGGCGCTGGGCGCGGCCGATTTCGTAGGAGGACAGCTCCCAGAAGACGCGCTGATTGAACAGGTCGGTTAGCGGATCGCGGGTGGCGTAGTACTCCAGGTCGCGGGTGTAACGATAGATCGCCTTGACCGAACCGACGACGTTGAGCAGCGTGGACAACACGCTCTCGACCACCAGGTAGCGGGTTTCGTCGTCGAGCACGCCGGCGTGGACACCGATGCCGACGATGCCGCCGATCTTCGGCTTGTCCACGAAGAAGGACTTGACGCGCAGGGCGACCTCGGCGTCGGTCAACTCCAGCATGGGCGCGCTGCTGTTGGCGACGTGATGGTGCACCGCGAGCGCGCCCGGGTCGCCGAAATTGGCGTTGATCGACAGTTCCTCGCGGATGTAGGCCTCCATCCGCTGCCGGGTCGCCGGCGTCACCGGGCCCAGCCAGAAGACTTCGAGGTCGAACATCTCGTCGTCGATCTTGAAGATCGAAAACAGGGTATGCGCCGGCAGGATCGCGTTGATGTCGATCAGCAGACGGCCGACATATTCGCGCCAGTCGCGGACGACGTCGGCGGTGATGACGAATTTTTCCAGCAGGCCGATCTCGAAAGTCAGGATTTCCTTGTCCACGGCAATGTCACGCAGCTTTTCGAGCAGCCGGCGCAAAGCCTCGTCGATGCGATTCAGTTCGGTGAATCCGAAATCGTTCGGCACCGTTGCCATCGCCTTGAGGTCGGAAACGGTATTGACTTTCTCGAAAGCGCCCTGCAGCAAGCCGACAGCCCCCTCGATACGGCGCCCGACCCACCATACGGCCCCGCCAGCCAGCAAGGCGGCCAGCGGCAGTAGCAAGGCCAGCCCCCAGAGCATGTCGCGGCGGGCATCGGCGAGCAGACCGGTAAAATCCTGGCGCACTTCGATGGCACCCAGGCTGACGCCCGGCGCAGCGTTGGTATGGCACCCAAGGCAGCGTTGATCGGCGATCAGGGGATAAACATGGCGGGCGATCTCGCTGGTGTCGACCTGCGTCACTTTGGCTGTTTCCAGCGCCGCCTGGACCAGCTCATCGATCGGCGGCTGCTCGATCTCGCCGTAGCGTTCAACCACCAGCGGCCCGCGATAAATCTGCACCTGCATGTTGCCGCCTTCGCCCGAGCGCGCCATGCTCTTCAGGAAATCATCGGCCTGGCGGCGGCTCCAACCCTCGCTCATCAGCTGGTACATTGACGCAAAGGTGACCCGCGTCGCCGCGTCGGCAGCGCGTGCCGCATTGGTCCGCACGATATTCTCGAACACCCGGTCAAGCGACAGGTAAGCACCGCCGAAAAAAATGGCGGCGACAACAGCGGACGTGGCCAGGATGAAACTCTTGATGCGCATAAATTCCCCCAGAAACGTGAGGTTATCACCAACCGCCTAGGTGCGGATTGATCCAGCGCAATCGCCATTGGCATATAAAACCGCGAAACACCTTTGCCCGGCTACAATTCGCCCATGCATGACGCCTCTTCCCGCCCGCCTTTGCCCGGGCACCTGCGCTGGCTGGCAGCGCTGGCCTTCGTCCTGACACTGGTGGCCGCCGGCTGGCGCCTGCCCGACCGCAACACGACGCCAGCGTTCGCACTGCCGCCACTTGCCGCATCTCCTGCCGCCGGCCTGATCAGCCAGGGCATGCTTCCCGGCGTCGGCAGCAGCGCCGCCAGCCCCAGCCTGGCAGATCGGAAGAGC
>DILW01000046.1 GCA_002425245.1 Betaproteobacteria bacterium UBA5582
ATGATGCCGAGGCAGTTGGGGCCGAGAACGCGCACGTTGTAGGAACGGGCGATTTCCATCACCTTGCGTTCGAGCGCGGCGCCGATGTGGCCGGCTTCGGAGAAACCCGAGGCAATGACGATGACGTTGCGCACCCCGCTGCGGCCGCACTGTTCGATGATCTGCGGCACCGTCTGCGGCCGGGTGGCGATCACCGCCATCTCGACGCGGGCGCCGATTTCCTCGATTGACTTGTAGGCCGGCTGGCCCTGGATCGTCTCGTGTTTCGGGTTGATCGCGTACAGCCGACCCTTGTAGCCCGAACCAAGAATGTTCTTGAAGATGACGTTGCCGACGGAGTTTTCGCGGTCCGAGGCGCCGATCACGGCAACTGACTTCGGCTCGAAGAGTGCGGTCAGGTAGTGTTGTTCCAACATGCTGGTTCTCTTTTCAGGCTGTTGTTTTTCTGGCGGATGCTGCAGCGCAAAATTTTCTCATATCCCCTTGTGCAATACCATGCAAAAGCCCTGGGTATTACCCTCGGATATCACTTAGTCGGCAAGTTTGCAGTCGAGCAGGAAAGATTGCGAAAGCGCCCGGTGCACCGGGCACTTGTTGGCAATTTCCAGCAGGCGTTGCCGCTGTTCGGGCGTCAGTTCGCCTTCCAGGGTGATCTTGCGTTCGATGCAGTCGCGCATCGCACCTTCGACTTCGACCTTGTGATGCGACATCTCGACGCGAACACCTTGCAGGGGCAGGGCCTTGCGTTCGGCGTACATGCGCAGGGTCATCGAGGTGCAGGCGCCCAGTCCGGCCATGACGAAGTCGAAAGGTGCCGGGCCGGCATCGCTGCCGCCCATGCTGGCAGGTTCGTCGGCGATCAGGCGGTGCTGGCCGGCGATGACTTCCTGCTGGTATCTTCCCTGTCCGTTTTCCCTGACAACGACCGTTCCCGACATGACGCACTCCGTGAATGAATTGACCGAGATCATACGCCCTTCCGCCTGGGTCGAACGTTACAGTTCGTGCCTCCCAGGAGGCGGCCGAATCCTTGACCTGGCCTGCGGCAACGGGCGCCATGCCCGCTATCTGGCGGGGCTGGGCCATCCGGTTCTGGCGGTCGATCGCGATGCTTCGGCGCTGGCGGCGCTGAGCGGCGTCGTCGGCGTCGAAACCCGCTGCCTCGATCTCGAAAACGATGTCTGGCCGCTGACCGGCGAGACCTTTGCCGGCATAGTCGTCACCAACTACCTGTGGCGACCGCGACTGTCCGACCTGATGGCGACGCTGGCGCCCGGCGGCGTGTTGATCTACGAAACCTTCATGGACGGCAACGCGGCCTACGGCAAGCCATCGAATCCCGATTTCCTGCTGCGTCCGGGTGAGCTGCGCGCTGTTGCGGCAGCGGCCGGGCTCACCGAGATTGCCTTCTTCGAAGGCTATGCCAGCGAGCCGAAACTCTGCCGACGCCAGGCCATTGTCGCTCAACGGCCTACTTGAGCAAGGGGCGCAGCGCCGGCCAAACATGATCGAGCAGCAGCGGCTGGGCCTCGGCGGTCGGATGCAGACGGTCGGCCTGGAATAGTTCCGGGCGGGTCGCCACCGGTTCGAGCAGGAAAGGCAGATAGGCGGTCTTCTCCGCCTTGGCAATCTCGCCGAAGCGCTGGAAGAACTGCTCGGCATAAGGGCCATAGTTCGGCGGCAGACGCATGCCGGCAAGCAGCACGCGAGCACCGGCTTTCTTGGCGGTGTCGATCATCGCTTCCAGATTGTTTTCCATCTGCTTCAAGGGCAGGCCGCGCAGGCCGTCGTTGGCGCCCAGCGCCAGAATGACCACCGCCGGTTGATGTTCCTTGATTGCGGCGACGAAACGGGAGCGCCCGCCGGCGCTGGTTTCGCCCGAGATCGACAGGTTGGTAACGCTATAATCCAGGCGCAGCTCGCGCAGACGCTCCTGCATGAGCGAGGGCCAGGCCTGTTGCGGACGGATGCCGTAACCGGCGGAAAGCGAGTCGCCCATCACCAGGATGGTCTTGGCGGCGAAGGCCGAGGGAGCGAAGACGAGCAGCGACAACAGAAACAGGAAAGCACGCATGGCGGAAAAACCGGTGGTTGAAGTGGCAGGCTTGGGCAAGACCGTCGATAACGGCGGTGCGCCGCTGACGATTCTGCAGGATATTTCCTTCACGGTCATGCCGGGCGAGACGGTGGCCATCGTCGGCGCTTCCGGTTCGGGAAAATCCACGCTACTCGGACTGCTCGCCGGGCTCGACGTTCCCACGGCTGGTGAAATCCGCCTCGACGGCGTCTCGCTCGCCGCTCTCGATGAAGACGCGCGCGCCGTCCAGCGCGGCAAACTCCTGGGATTCGTTTTTCAGTCCTTCCAGCTACTGCCGGCGCTGACCGCGCTGGAGAACGTCATGCTGCCGCTCGAACTGGCCGGCCGCAAGGACGCGGCAACGCTGGCGCGCGACTGGCTGGAGCGCGTCGGCCTCGGCCATCGCCTCAAGCACTACCCGAAGCACCTTTCCGGTGGCGAGCAGCAGCGCGTTGCGCTGGCCCGTGCCTTCTCGCCGGCACCGCGGCTGGTGCTGGCCGACGAGCCGACCGGCAACCTCGACGCGGCGACCGGCCAGCAGGTCATTGAGCTGATGTTCGACCTCAATGCCAAACAGGGCACGACGCTGGTGCTGGTCACCCACGACGAGGCGATCGCCGCCCGCTGCGGTCGCGTGCTGCGGATTCAGGCGGGGCGGCTGGTCGACTGAAGGACGGTCGCAGCGGCGCGCCGGCCGCTCCGGACGGCGCCTTCGAGCGTTGCCGGGTAGTCGGCCCACGTGTAGTCGCCGGCCAGGATGAGGCGGGGGTCGGCGGTGATATGGGACGGTCGCGCCTGTTGCGGGCGACTGGCAAAAGTTGCCCGTTTTTCGCGGATGACGCGCCGCCAGTCGGCCGGACCGAGGCCGAGCGCGCTTTCGATTTCCGCCGCCAGCGCTTCGTCGGACAGGGTTTCCCAATCGCCGTGGCCGCTGATCGCACAGCCGAACAGGCCGTTGCCGCGGTCGATTGCCCAGGCACCGGTGGCGCCGCCGAGGTGCAGGAGCGGGAAGGGCAGCGCGGTTTTTGTCGCAAATTGCAGGTAGACCGTGGCAATCGGCTCGTAAGCGAAGTCGGCGTCGACTTCCGGTAGCAGCGCTTGCAGATGTTGCGGTGCGACGGCGACGACAAGCGCATCGTAGGCTTCGCCGTCGACGCAGGCATCATTGATGCTGCGCACCCGGTGACCGAAGCGCAGCGTCGCGCCGTTTGCCGTGAGCCAGCGGCAGGCCGGTTCCGGCAGCAGTTCGCCGAAGGGTACGCGCGGCAGCAGCAGGTCGGTGTCGGCGCGGCGTGGGCTGCCCAGGCTGTCGCGCAGGACGTTCGCAAAAAATTGCGCCGAGGCGCGTTCGGCCGGGGTGTTGAGTGCCGCCAGGCAGAGCGGCTCCCACAGTTTTTTACGCAGGACGCCGGTCTGGCCGGCTGTGTCGAGCCAGTCGGCGACGCTTTCGTCGCGCATCAGGCGAAAGCCGCGCCATTTGATGCGCTGCATCCAGAGCGCGGTTTTCAGCTTTTCCGACCCGTTGACCGTGGCCGCCGTGAGCAGCCCCCAGGCGACGTTGAACGGCGCCGGCCAGCGCGGCAGCGCCAGGCGGAAGCCGTCGCGGTCGACGACCTGCAATGGGTGTCGTTCGAACAGCGCGTCCGGGTCGGCGCCGACGCTGCGCATCAGCGCCAGCGTCTCGCGGTAGGCGCCGAGCAGCAGGTGCTGGCCGTTGTCGAGCGTGCGCCCGTCGATGTTGACCGAACGGCCGCGCCCGCCGGCGACGCGGCCGGCTTCGTAGAG
>DILW01000186.1 GCA_002425245.1 Betaproteobacteria bacterium UBA5582
GCCAGCCAGCGCGGCTGACAGGCAGGCGGCGTCGGCAGCGCCTCGATCCGGTCGACCAGCGCGGCGATTGCCGCCTTGAGTTCGCTGGAATAATCGACCTCGACGCTGGCCTGCGGCGGGTTGGCGCAGGCGGCGAGGATGGCCGCCTTGAGCTGGTCGATGCCCTTGCCTTCAGAGGCAATGACCGGCACCACCGGGCAGCCCAGGCGCCGCGACAAGGCGTCGATATCGACGCGAATGCCCTTGGCTTCGGCCATGTCGGTCATGTTCAGGACCAGCATCAGCGGCAGGCCCATTTCGGCCAGTTGCAGGGTCAGGTAGAGGTTGCGTTCGAGGTTGGAAGCATCGACGATGTTGATCACCAGGTCGGCTTCGCCGGTATGCACGAAATCGCGGGCGACGCGCTCGTCGAGCGAGACTTCGCGGTCGACGACATCGAGCGAATAGGTGCCGGGCAGGTCGATGACTTCGACGTGATGATCCCTGAAGCGATACTCGCCGCTCTTCTTCTCGACGGTTACGCCGGGCCAGTTGCCGACGCGCTGCTTGGCCCCGGTCAGGGCGTTGAACAGCGTGGTCTTGCCGCAGTTCGGGTTGCCGACCAGGGCGATGCTGTGCTCGGTGTTGCTCGCCATCACAACTCCTCCACCAGAACGCCGGCGGCTTCCTCCTTGCGCAGCGACAGCTGGCTGCCGCGGACGCGGATTTCGACCGGGTCACCCATCGGGGCGACTCGGAGAACGGCAATCTCGCATCCCGGGGTCAGGCCCATGGTCAGCAGTTTGCGGCGATAGGCGGTACCGGTTTCGGTGAAGCCGGTGATTTTGGCTTTGGCGCCGACCTGGAGCGTTCCCAATGTGCTCATTTTTTGTTCTCCCTGGATTTTCTGTTCTGTCAGGTGGCGCTTTCGGTCACCATGATCCGGTGCGCCATGCCGCCGCCCAGGGCAAAGCGGGTTTCCCCGCGCATGACGACGATGCCGGCGCCCTCGCGCTGGCAGATCTTGAGTTCGGCGCCGACGTTGATCCCCATTTCGGTCATCCGTCGGTCCAGCCCCTGGCCGCCGGCCAGGGAGACGACGCGAACGAGCATGCCGGCGTTGCTCATGCTCAGGGGAAAGGATTTGAGTGGGGTCATGGCGTTCGTCCGTTGATTTGGCGGGTCAGAATTCCCAGGCCAGGCCGGCCTGGCCGAAACTGCGGTCGTTGCCGCGGCCGACGGCGCCCGATACCTTGAGTCCGTCGATGATCTCGTAGCGCAGGCCGATTGCCTTGTCCGGGCGGCGGTGCTCTTCGCCGAAGGTTTCGACGGTCAGTTGCAGGCTGTCCAGCAGCGGGAACTCGTAACCGATCCCCCAGGTGCCGACGGTGTCGCTGTCGCCCTGGGCCCGGGTGCGGGCGGCGCCGAGGTTGATGTGCGCCACCTGGCCGTTCTCCAGCCGGTAGGAGGCCAGGGCGCTGGCCGAGTAGCTGCGCTCGGTGAATTTCTGCGGCGTCTCGCGGTCGTTGATGCGGGTGCGGCCGTAGTCGAAACGCGCGCCGAGTGACCAGCCGGTTTCATTCTGGTAAGGCACCCACTTGGCCCCGAAACCGACGCCGCGGGAGCGGCTGTCGGGATCGGTGGCGCGGTCGGTGGCACGGGCAAGGCCGATTTCCATTTCCAGGTTTTCCAGAAAACTGAAGCCGAACAACAGTTCGCCCCCACGTTCCCGGTCGTCCCGGCTGAGAACGCCTTCGAGCTTCATTCCGCCTTTGTCCAGCGTGCCGGCATCGTCTACGTTCATCGGGCCCTCGGCGTGTGCCGGGGGAAGAAGCAGGAAGCCGGTCGTGATCAGAACGGTCAAGCGGGCTGGGAGATTATTCAAAGCGTTTTTTACTGTGTTCATGTGGGCCTCGAGGCAGGGGTTGGGACTACATGATAATCAGGGTTGGCCCGCAGCTGGCTGGGTAACGAAGCCGATCTTGCTCAGACCGGCCCGGCGGGCGGCGCTCATGGTCTCGGCGACGGCTTCGTAGCGGCTGTCGCGGTCGGCCTTGAGGTGCAGTTCGACGTTGGCGTCCTGCGCCACCGCTTCGCGGAAGCGGCCTTCCAGGGTGGCGGGATCGACTGCTTCGCTGCCAATGTGGACCTTGTTGTCGGCAGTGATCGATACCTGCAGGGTCATCGGTTTTTCCGGGGTGGGCGTGCTCGATGCGCGCGGCAGGTCGACCTTGACCGAATGCGTCATCAGCGGCGCCGTGATCATGAAGATGATCAGCAGTACCAGCATCACGTCGATCAGCGGGACCATGTTGATTTCCGCGGTCGGCATCTGGTTGCCGCCGTTACTGAATGTTCCGATGCCCATTTCAGGCGGCTCCGGTGGCAGCGCGGACGCGCATCGGGTGGATCTGGGCGCTATTGGCGACCAGCGGCTTGCCGACGGTGAAGAAGGCATGCAGGTCGTGGGCGAAAGCGTCGAGATCGGCGTAGATGACGCGGTTGGCGCGGGTGAAGGTGTTGTAGGCGAACACCGCCGGCAAGGCCACGCCGAGGCCGGCAGCGGTCATGATCAGCGCTTCGCCAACCGGGCCGGCGATCTTCTCCAGCGCTGCCTGGCCGGTCATGCCGATGGCGATCAGGGCGTGATAAATCCCCCAGACGGTGCCGAACAGGCCGACGAAGGGCGCCGTGGCGCCGGTGGTGGCGAGGAAGGTCAAACCGTTTTCCATGCTCGCCTGGGTGGTCGACAGTTGCTGGCGCAGGGCCCGTTCCATCTGCTCGGATGGGTCGAACTGCGAGGCGAGGCGACCGCTGACCGCTTCGCAGTCGTGGTTGCAGCAGTTGGCCTGGCTGGCCAGTTGGGCGTAGGGACTGTCGTCGGCGGCCGCGCGCAGTTGCTCAATCCCTTCGGAAACGCTGCTGGCGGCCCAGAAGGCGGGCACGGCTTTGGCCGCCTTGCGCAGGCGCCACCAGTCCCAGGCCTTGGCCAGGATCAGGTACCAGCTGGCAATCGACATGGCGACGATGAGAATCGCGACCGAATGCGATACGACATCGCCCTGGGCCCACAGGTGGGCAAGGCCGAAGACGTTCTCTTGTGAGGTTTCCTGCATTTCTTACTGCTCCAGTTTGAAAATGATGGGGACCAGGACGAAGCTCTGCACCGCCACGTCACCGCGCTTGGCGGGGATGAAGCGCCAGTTGCGAACGGTCTTGAGGGCCGACTCGTCGAGACGGGTACTGCCTGACGAAGTACGAATCTCGATTTCGTCGGCCGTACCTTGCGGAGTCACCGAAACGCGCAGGACGACCTTGCCTTCCTCGCCCATCCGGCGGGCCAGCGGCGGATAGGGTGGCGACGGATTGCGCAGGTAATCGGCGTCGAAGCGGGCCTGGCTCAGCGGCGGTGCGGTGGGCGCCGGAGCGGGTGGCGCTGGTTCGGCGATGGGCGGCGGGGCAAGCGGCGCATTTTCGGCCGGCGCCTGGCTGGCGGTGGTTTCCAGTACCGGGGTCGGGGCCTTGGGTTGGGGCAACGGTTTGCGCACCACTGGCTCGGGTTTCGCCATGGGCAGCGGCTTGGCCTCCGGTGGGGCTTCGAGTTCCGGCGCCGGCAACAGGTCGACGATCAGCGGCATTTCCATTATCTGCGGCGCCACCGTTTTGGCTGCCAGTGCCAACAGCACGACGCCGACGTGCAGGCCGATGACGATGCTCAGCAGGCCGCTACGGCGGCTTGTTGTTGGTCGGGAGAAGGCGTAACTCATGGTTCGAAGCTTCGGTTGGGCCCGTACCGCCAGGAAAAAAACCCTTGGCTTGCTGGCCGTGAGGCGGGCTGGCTACGGGAAAGGTCTTGCAACGGAGAGAAAAAATTATTTGGTCAGGATCAGTTTGTTTTCGCGGGTGACGCGCAACAGATAGCGCTGGCCCGCGTGTTCGATTTCGACGGTGTTGGCGCCTTGCAGTATCTGCTCGCTGTCCACGCGCGGCAGGGCGGTCGTGTTTGCTGGCGTCGGAGCGGCTGGCGAATTGGGCTTCGGCGAGGTGTTCATGAAATTGGCAAATGAAGATTGATGATGCAATTTTACGCAAACAAGAACGATTGTCAATAACATTCGTGTTGGCGCTTATTCGTTCGTGCTGACCTGATCAATTGCGCGGCCGAAACTGGAAACGCCGGCGGAGCGGATAAACAAGCAGGGTTTGCCGGTGCGCCGGCATTGTTCCTTGACCCGCCAGTAGGCGTTATGACTGATGCAGCCGGCCTGACAGATGACCACGTCGGCGGCGGACAGGGCGCTGTCGATGCGGTGCAGGCTTTCTTCCAGGCCGCCGTCGTGGTGCATGAAGCGCCCGCCCGATTGCTCGACCACCTGTCGATAGGCGTCAACCGCGCCGGTGCGTCCGCCAACGCAGAGTACGCACTTGCCGGAGAGCTTTTCCGGGTCGCCTGCCGGCGTTTCGGTCAGCGGGTCGTCGGCGATCAACTGGTTGATCGTCTCCTCCGCGTGGCGAAGGCGCTGGCGCAATTGCCACATCTCGCTCTCTTGTCCTGCCGCTTCGGCGGTTAGCGCTATGCATCGGGCCTCGGCATCGGCGGCACGGCGTGCCAGGGCCTGGCGGTCCTTGAGGTCGGGCAGTGTGTCGCGCAGTTGCGCCAGTTGCCCGGCCTGACTGGCGATCATCGCGTCGCGGCCGGCCAGTTCTGCCCGCAGCTCGATCACCCGCTGACCCAGGGCCTGGGTTTCGCTGGATTTCTCCTGGCGCAGGGACTCGTTTTCCTGGCGCGCTTTTTCCAGTTGCTGTCTGAGCGACAGGTTCTCCGCCTTGAGCGATTTCAGCGTCTTCAGGTCAGCCCGCGTGCCGGTGCCGACCTGGTGCTGGATCATGTGAATGTCGCCGTATACCTCGTGTTCCAGCGTCGCATCGCAGGCCGGGTGGGTCCATGTTGCCCACAGCGCGGCGGGAATCTCGATGCCGCTGCCGGTCGCCTCGCGCCAAAGCTTGCGCAGCGCGCCGACTTCCTTGGCCGCGGCAAAACGACGGATCACCGGCTGATAGCGCTTTTCCAGCTGCTTCTGCAGCAGCTCTGCCAGCCGGCTGCGCACCTCGCAACTGCCCACGGCGGTCGTGTGCAGGACAAAGTCAGTGGTGTCGGCGGGAAAGTGCATCACTTTCTTCATCAGCCCGCGCAGTTCGGTGACATCGAAGCAGGTGCCGATGAGCGGACAATGAAACTTGTGCGGGATCTCCCACAGTTTGCGCCTCCGGCTGAGTTGCTGCATCTCGGGTGGCAGGCTCGGTGCGACGTTGATCATCGATTCGAGCATTTGCAGTGGGCGGGGGCTGGATACAAAACTGCCGCCGGCAACGTGGTAAGGAAAATCGGCCATGGTCGGACTCCGGAATGGCATTGCAAGAAACAGGAATGGCCAGTCGCTGCTCGAACCGCAGCGCAAGATCATGGCCTTCCGATCATTGAAATGGCTGGCTGGCGTCGGGCTGGCTAGCTGGAAGCGAGGGTGAGACGCTCAGTGTTCGATGTGGTGGCTGGCGCGCTGACACAAGCGGAAGGCGAGGTCGTCGCGCTCCCGGGCCAGGCGCTCGCATTCGCGGTGCGCAGCGCAGATGGTCTTGTCCAGGTGCCAGATGCGTTGGGCGGCGACGATCAGCTGTTCGTTGGCTTCCCTGAGAGCCATCAACTGCTGGCCCAGCTCGATGATTGCCTGGCCGGATTCGAGCTGGGCGATGCGAGCACGCTGGTTGCCGGACTGTGTTTCCAGTAAGGCGATACGGTTGGCCTGGTCGATGCTGCGGGCGGCATTGAGCGTAATCATCCGCTTCTGGCTGCTTCTTGCTTTTTGCAGGGCGCGCCGCAGTGCGGCGTTTTCGTTTTCCAGCGCCTGCAGACGAGCGTCGGCAGCGCTTTCCTCGGGTTCCTTTTCCAGGATGGCGCGGTTCTCAAGCGGCGCAAGCATGCTGGTACTCCTGTGCATGGCCGAGACGCAGGCTGGCACGTTCGCACAGTTCCCGGGTTTCGTTGTCGATATCCTGATCGCACAGATGGTCGAGCAGGCGGGCGGCATGGAGGGCGGACTGGCGGCAACCTGTCTCTTCGTGGATCAGGACCAGGCTCAGGGTCGCCGCCCAGAGGTTGTTGGCAGGCATCGTCTACTCCTCAGGAAGCTGCGCTGGCGATCATCAGCCAGAGCAGGACGGCGGCGATGCCGGTGTGGATCAAGAGGCTGTTCATGTTTGCACCTCATCAAATGAGAACAGTTCTTAATATACACCTGTTAAAAGCCAAGTCAAATAAGAATTGTTACTATTTGTCGGTAAGTGCACGCATGGCCAGCGCGCCCCGGTCTGTACCGCCTTGCTGGTGTTGAGCCGGAAATGACCTTGCCTGAGGCGTTGGCGGGCGTCCGGATAGGCGCCCCCTGCTTCACACCGCCAGCGCTTCCCGCACCCCGTCCTGCGGCATGGTCTCGCCGCGACCGCGCATGATGAATTCGCCGCGTTCCATCAGCAGGTACTGGTCGGCCAGCGATTCGGCGAAGTCGTAGTACTGCTCGACCAGCAGGATGGCCATTTCGCCGGTTTCGGCGAGCATGCGGATGGCGCGTTCGATGTCCTTGATGATCGACGGCTGGATGCCCTCGGTCGGTTCGTCGAGGATCAGCAGCGACGGGCCCATGGCCAGCGCGCGGCCGATC
This sequence comes from Betaproteobacteria bacterium UBA5582, assembly GCA_002425245.1. Classification (GTDB taxonomy): domain Bacteria; phylum Pseudomonadota; class Gammaproteobacteria; order Burkholderiales; family Rhodocyclaceae; genus Azonexus. Next base: position 6,696 of record DILW01000186.1, read on the forward strand.
GCCAGTTGCTGCTGTTGGCCGCCGGAAAGGTCGCCGCCGCGGCGGTGCATCATCTGCTTCAAGACCGGGAACATGTCGAAGATGCGCTGCGGGATCTTGGCGCTACCGGGTTTGGTCGCCAGGCCCATCAGCAGGTTTTCCTCGACCGTCAGGCGCGGGAAGATTTCGCGGCCCTGCGGCACGTAGCCGATGCCGGCCTTGACCCGTTCGTGCGGCGGCAGCGCGGTGATGTCGCGGCCGGCCAGGGTGATGCTGCCGGATTTCGGTTTGACCAGACCCATCAGCGTCTTCAGCAGGGTGGTCTTGCCGACGCCGTTGCGCCCGAGCAGGGTGGTGACTTCGCCCTTCTGCAGTTCGAAGGAGAGGCCGCGCAGGATGTGCGAGCCGCCGTAGGCCTGGTGGAGGTTGTCGATTTTGAGCATGGTTCAGCGTCCCAGATAGACTTCGATGACCCGTTGGTCGTTCTGCACCGTGGCCAGGTCGCCCTCGGCCAGCACCGAGCCTTCGTGCAGCACGGTGACCTTGCCGCCGAGTTTCTCGACGAAGGCCATGTCGTGTTCGACGACCACCAGCGAATGCTTCCCCGCCAGAGAAACGAACAGCTCGGCGGTGCGCATGGTTTCGTCGTCGGTCATGCCGGCGACCGGTTCGTCGAGCAGCAGCAGCTTCGGTTCCTGCATCAGCAGCATGCCGATTTCCAGCCACTGCTTCTGGCCGTGCGAAAGCAGGCCGGCCGGGCGGTCGGCTTTGTGGTCGAGGCGGATCAGTTTCAACGTGTCGGCGATGCGGTCGCGGTCGTCGCCGGTGAGCCAGGCCATCAGGCTTTTCCACACGCGCTTGTCGGTCTTCATCGCCAGTTCGAGGTTTTCGAAAGCGGTGTGCTGCTCGAAGATGGTCGGTTTCTGGAACTTGCGGCCGATCCCGACGTGCGCGATTTCCGGCTCGGTCAGGCGGGTGAGGTCGATGGTCTGGCCGAAGAATGCCTTGCCGGAATCGGGCCGGGTCTTGCCGGTGATGACGTCCATC
>DILW01000064.1 GCA_002425245.1 Betaproteobacteria bacterium UBA5582
CGCCGGCGGCGGGGCGGGGCAGGGTGGTGGTCGTCATGTCGGGGTCGGGGTGGGGCTTTTGTTATGGCAACCAGTTTAACCAGCCGTCCTGGTTCGGCGAAAGCGAATCGTTGCGTCGCGAACAGATGATTTGACTGTTGCTCAGCGAAATCGGCCTCGCTCGCCCCTGCAGCGTAGTGGGTTTTGAATTCGAGGAATCATGCTGATTTAATGCCTTTGGCATTTGTTGCTCGCCCGTTACTCAGCAAACTGATAAATTGCAGTCTTTGCGATTAATAACCACTTTAGGCTACCTCAAGCCGTTATAGATGACTGGGTACGCGCTGGCAGGGCTGACGAAGAAAGACAGCATCAGCAACGGGGGCTCGACATGAACAAATACCAGCTCGGTGAGCGCGATATCTTCACCAAAATGAAGTCTGCGGCACCGCAATTGCTGGGCGACATCCGCCAACTGATTGAACAAAGCCGCGTGCAGCTAAACGCTGCCGTCAACAGTGCGCTGACGATGCTTTATTGGCACATCGGCCACCGCATTCGCACCGAAGTGCTGGGCAGCGAACGCGCCAGCTACGGCGAGCAGATTGTCTCCGCACTGTCGAGACAATTGGAAAGCGACTATGGGCGAGGCTTCTCCGCAAAAAACCTGCGCCATATGCTGCGTTTCGTCGAAGCCTTTCCCGACGCCGGGATTGTCTCGACACTGTCGAGACAATTGGCCTGGAGCCACTTTCTCGAATTGATCTACCTCAGGGACCCGCTGGCAAGGGAGTTTTACGCCCAGATGTGCGCTCAGGAGGGGTGGAGCGTGCGGCTGCTGCGTGACCGAAAAGACTCCATGCTGTTCGAGCGTACCGCTTTGTCAAAGCAGCCCGAGCAACTACTGGAACAAGAGTTGGCCACCTTGCGCCAAACCGGCACCATCACCCCGGCATTGGTACTGAAAGATCCCTACGTACTCGACTTCCTCGGCCTGCAGGATCGCTACCTGGAAAAAAACCTGGAAGACGCCATCCTGCGGGAGTTGGAAAACTTCCTGCTGGAACTGGGTGCCGGTTTTACCTTCGTCGCCCGGCAAAAGCGTCTCCAGATCGACAACGACGATTTCTACATCGACCTCCTACTCTACAATCGCCGCCTGAAAAGGCTGGTGGCCATCGAACTCAAGCTGGGCGACTTCAAGGCCGCCGACAAAGGTCAGATGGAGCTTTACCTGCGCTGGCTGGCCAAATACGAGCAGGAGCCCGGCGAAGCGCCACCGCTCGGTATCATTCTGTGCAGCGGCAAAAAACAGGAGCAAGTTGAATTGCTCGAACTGGACGCCAGCGGCATCCACGTTGCCGAGTACCTCACCAGCCTGCCACCCAGGGAAGTGCTGCAGGCCAAACTGCATGAAGCCATCGCCCGATCACGCGCCAGGCTGGAAAACCGTGGAGATGACACCTGATGAATGCGCAGCGGTTGTTGGCGGAGTTTGGGCGCTTTGATGCCTCAACTCGATACTGACAGTGATGCGCATGATTTCCGGGCGAGCGGCAATCTGGGCTATGATTCGCCCATTCCCGAGGATGTGCAGATGAACCCGAATCCCCTGACCGATGCCGATTTCGACCGGCTTGAAGAATTGCTCGAAGCCGAGGTTTTTGCCGAGGATGCGATGCGGCTCGATGAGGCGCAGGCCTTGATCTGTGCCGTGGTGAGTAGCCCGGAGCCGATCCAGCCGGCGGTCTGGTTGCCGGAAGTGCTCGGCGCCGGTGTCGACAAGGCCGACGATCCGGTGGTTGGCGAGACGGTCGAGTTGTTGATGCGGATGAACAACGAGATCGCGCAGGCACTGTTGGACGACGCAACCATCTCGCCCATGCTTTACCCGGTCGAGGAGGATTCCGAGGATTACGATTTCGCGGCCTGGGCCGATGCCTACATCTACGGCGCGGGTCTGGGCGGCGACTGGTACGACCTGGCCGGCAAGCATGCCGACGATCTGTCCGAGCTGCTCGAACCGATGTTCATGCTCAACGGCATGCTCAAAGAGGATGCCGAGAAGAACGGCGAGCGCTGGTTCAACCCGGCCGAGGAGGAGCGGCTGCTGGCCGATATCCAGGACAACCTGCCGGTGATCGTGCAGACGTTGTACAACTTCTGGCGCGCCAAGCGCGGCGGGGCGACGGTTCAGCGCGAGGAGCCCAAGACCGGTCGCAACGATCCCTGTCCTTGCGGCAGCGGCAAGAAGTTCAAGCAGTGTTGCGGTAGTCCGGACAAGCTGAACTGAAAAAAAGGCCGGGACATCCCGGCCTTTTTTTCTGGCGTTTGTCAGCCCAGTTCGACCGGCACGAACAGGCGGGTGTTGCCGCGTTCGACCAGTATCGCGGCCCGCTTGCCGGATTGGGCGAGGGCGGCTTGCAGGGTGTTGGCGTCGCTGACCGGCTGGCCATTGACGGCGACGATGATATCGCCCTGGCGGATGCCGGCGCGGGCGGCGGGGCCGCTGCTGCGCTCGACGACCAGGTTGCCGCTGCTGCCGGCGCGCCGCTTTTCTTCCGGCGTCAGCGGGCGGACGGCGACGCCGAGGCGGTTGCCGACGGCGCTGGGGGTGGTGGTGGCGGCAACAGTCGCTTCTTCGCTGAAGGCGCCAACCTGGACGACGACATCGCGGGCCGCGCGGTTGCGCCATACCTGCAGGCGGACGGTGTCGCCGGGGCGCTTGGCGGCGACGATGGCCGGCAGTTCGCCGGAAAGTTCGACCGGCTGCCCGTCGATGCCGAGAATCACGTCACCGGCCTGCAGCCCGGCGCGGGCGGCTGGTCCGTCCTTGTCCACCGAGTTGACCAGCGCACCGGCCGGGCGGTTGAGGCCGAAGCTGTCGGCCAGCGACTGATCGACTTCCTGGATGGTGATGCCGATGCGACCGCGTTCGACCTTGCCGTGCTTGACGATCTGCTGCTGCACGTTCATCGCCAGTTCGATCGGGATGGCGAAGGAGAGGCCCTGGAAGCCGCCGCTGCGCGAGTAGATTTGCGAGTTGATGCCGATCACCTCGCCCTGCATGTTGAACAGCGGGCCACCGGAGTTGCCGGGGTTGACCGCGACGTCGGTCTGCAGGAAGGGAACGTAGCTGCCGTCCGGCAGGCTGCGCGACTTGGCCGAGATGATGCCGGCGCTGGCGCTGGATTCGAAACCGAAGGGCGAGCCGATGGCCAGCACCCAGTCGCCGACCTGAGCCTGACGGGAGTTGCCGATGCGCACGGTGGGCAGATTGCGGCCTTCGATCTTGAGCACGGCGACGTCGCTGGCTTTATCCAGCCCAAGAATCTTCGCCTTGAATTCGCGCTTGTCGTTGAGCTTGACCACGACTTCCTCGGCGTCGGCGACGACGTGGGCGTTGGTCATCACCAGGCCGTCGGGGGAGAGGATGAAACCGGAGCCGAGGCCGCGCGTCGGGGCGCTTTCACGCGGCACCATGCCGCGGAACTGGCGGAAGAACTGGTAGAAGGGGTCGCTCGGGTCAAGCTGCGGCAGGCTGGCGTTGTTGTCCGCGCGCTTGCCAGTGACGCTGATGTTGACCACTGCCGGGCCGTTGGCAGCGACGATGCTGCGCATGTCGGGGTAGCCGACCGGTGTTGGCGCCGGCGCTACTCTGACCGGGGCGGTGACGGCGACCGGCGGCAGTGGGGCGGCCGGGG
>DILW01000112.1 GCA_002425245.1 Betaproteobacteria bacterium UBA5582
CTGCTGCTTGATCGACCGGTCGATGAGGTGCGTCGCATCCTCTCCCTCAACGAGCACATTGCTTCGCTGGATGCGCCACTGGACATCGATCCCGGTCATTCGATGGTCGAACTGATCGCCGACGATTCCGGTTCCGACCCGGAAAGCCTGCTGCAGTCGAGCGAGGTGGGTTCGCTGCTGGAGGCTTGGCTAGGAGAACTGAGTGAGCGTCAGCGGCAGATCATCGAGCGGCGCTATGGGTTGTCCGGGTGCGAGCTGGCTACGCTGGATGCCGTCGCTGCTGACCTCGGCCTGACCCGCGAACGGGTCAGGCAGATTCAGCTGGAAGCGCTGGAGCGCCTGCGCAAGATCATGCGCCGCGGCAAGATCACCCGCGATTCACTGCTGTGAGTCTCAGCGCGATGCGCTGGCCGTTGGTTCCCGGCCAGGCGCCGGCATCGCCCGGCGGATTTCCTCGGCCAGCTGGAACACCGACATGGCGTAGAAGCTGGAGCGGTTGTAGCGGGTGATTACGTAGAAGTTCTCGTAACCCAGCCAGTATTCGGTGGCCTTTCCTGGGCTGACCAGATCGACCAGCGTGACCGTGGCGTCCGGTGCGGCCGCCGCTTCGATGCCTCTGGCCTGCAGATCGGCGACTTTCAGGCTGGGGCGGATGCCGGCTTCGATCAGGGCCGGGTCCAGGGCTCCTGACAGGCGGGCCGGTACCGCTACCGGTTGTCCTGCCTGCCAGCCGTGTTGTTCGAGAAAGCGGGCGACGCTACCGATGGCGTCGGCGACGCTGTTGCTCAGATCCACGCGCTGGTCGCCGTCGAAATCGACGGCGTAGCGGCGCTGGCTACCCGGCATGAACTGGGGGATGCCGATGGCACCGGCAAAGGAGCCCTTGACCGACAGCGGGTCGAGTCCGTTTTCCCGGCTGAGCAGCAGGAACTGTTCGAGTTCGCTGCGGAAGAACTCGGCCCGCCGCGGATACTGGAAGGCCAGTGTGGCCAGGGCTTCGAGCACGCTGAAGCCTCCGGTGATGCGGCCGTAGTGGGTTTCGACGCCGATGATGGCGACGATCACTTCCTCCGGTACGCCGTACATAGCCCTGGCGCGGGCCAGGGTGAGCGCGTTTTCCTTCCAGAAATTGACGCCGCCCTCTATGCGCAAGGTATTCAGGAAGCGCGGCCGGTAGCGTTCCCAGGAGCGCTGTGTCGGCAGGGTTGGTGGGGCTATCAGTTGCAGCACCTGGGCATTCGGCCGGATGCTGGCAAAGTGGGTGAGTAGCTGATTGGCGTCGAAACCATGGCGGCGCGCGAGGTCGTCGGCGAAGGCGGCGGTTTCGGGCAATTCGGCGAAGCTGCCGACGTTGGCGCCGGCCAGTTGGGTGGTCAGGGCGAGGGCCAGGGCGGCCAGGGTCTTGCTCAAGCGATTCTCCGTCGGGGAAGGCGGTTAACGGCAGCGGCGAGGGCTGCCAGACTGGTCTTGTTTTGTGGGGCGTAGCGGGCCAGCAGGAAATGCCGGACGACCGGTTCGAAGCGATCCGCCAGCGCCGGATCCGTGGCCCTTAGCCGGGTAACGAAAGCGAGCGGGGTTTCGCCCGGCGCACAGTGTACCCCGATTCGCCGCTGGGCACGATGCCACAGGCGTAGTGCCGGCGCCGGCCGGGAGTGCTGGCGCAATGCCCAGATACAGACGGCAAGCAGGACCAGGGCGCAGGCCAGGCTCAGGGCGATGGCCAGGGTTCGCCAGTCGGCGTCGAAGCCGAAGCGCGCCAGGAAGTCGCGCTGGCGTTGGCCGTCGTACCCGAGAACGTGCTGGTTCCAGGCGTTGTTCAATGCTTCCCAGCGATAGCGCAGGTCGCGCAGCCAGTCGCCGCGGACCTGCAGGAAGGCGGGCAGCGGTTCGCCTTGCGGCAGGGCGTCAACGATGCCGCGCTCGATGCGTTCCGGCGCCACTGCCGCGGTCGGGTCGACGCGCAACCAGCCGCGCCCGGCAATCCACACCTCGGCCCAGGCATGGGCGTCCGATTGGCGGACCACCAGGTAGCCGTCGCGCGGATTCAGCTCACCGCCCTGATAACCGGTCACCACGCGGGCCGGGATGCCGGCGTTGCGCATGAGTACGACGAAGGCCGCGGCATAATGCTCGCAGAAGCCGCGCCGGGTGCGGAAGAGGAAGTCGTCCATGCTGTCGCGTCCGAGCAGTGGCGGCTGCAAGGTGTAGTGGAAGGCTTCCTCGCGGAAATGCGTGAGCGCCCGGGCGACGATATCCAGCGGCTGCTTCGCCTGGCGCTGCCAGTCCAGTGCCAGCGACCGCGTCTGCGGGTTGCTGCCGCTGGGGAGACGGAGGTTCTCGTCGATGCTGGCAGCGGCTTCGTCGTCATTGAAAAGATAGGCGGGCGCGGCGAACAGGCGGTGACGCTGGCGGCTCTCGACCGGTCGTGTGGCCGACACGGTCAGCCGACCGTCGGTGCTGCTGCCGGCGGGCAGCGCGACCGGGGCATCGAGTGCCAGCAGCCAGCGTTGGCCGTGGGGCTCCAGGGTTGTCTCGTAGGCGATTCGTGGCCCGCTTTCGACAATTTTCTCCCGCCCGCCACGGCGCGCCGAAGGGCGCCAGGTCTGGCCGTCGAAACTCTCCAGCACCGGGCCGCGCCAGTAAAGCTGTTGACGCGCTGGTGCAGCCTCGTCGAAGCGGACGCGGAAGGCGATGTCGCCGCGTTGCACCAGGTTGGCGATGCTGCCCGGTGCCATGCTGTCGGAGAGCCCGCTCTGACCGGTGAAGGCATCTTCCGGCAAGCCCCACAGGGGGCCGCTGATCCGGGGGAAAAGCAGGTAGAGCACGAGCATGAAGGGCACTGCCTGGATGGCCAGGCTCGCCGCTTGCTGGAGATTTTCCCGCGGGGAAAGGGTGGCGGCGTGCAGGCGGATCTGGGCGGCGGTGACGATCCACATGGCAAACAGCAGCCACAAGCCGGTCGGAATGTCCTGGGAATGGAAATAGTGCGTGAGCAGCAGGAAATAGCCAAGCAGGATGACCACCATGGCATCACGGTGGCTGCGCATTTCCAGCAGTTTCATCGCCATGAACAGGACCAGGGTGGCCACCCCGGCCTCACGGCCAAGCAGGCTGCGGAATTCAGCCAGGATCGACAGGATGCCGGCGACCGCCAGGAGCAGCATCAACCAGCGGCCGGGCAGGCGGCGATCTTCGTACCACAGCCAGGCGGCCATGGCGAACAGCACGCCGCCGAACAGGCTCAGCCACCATGGTTGCTGCAGGACGTGCGGCAAGGTGGTGGCCAGCGCTGCCGCGAACAGCCAGGGCGGTTGTTCGCGGCGTAGCGGCTGTTCCCGTGTGCTGCTCATGGCCGAAACAGGGCCAGGGCTTCCAGGCAGCGTTCCCCGTGGGCGGAACCGCTGCTATCGGCAATCAGGCGGTCAGGCAGGCGCAGGCTGAAGCTCTGCTGCTCGGCGGTGGCAGCAAGTACCCAGCCGGTCATGATGGACAGGCGGGTCTCGTCGTCGAGCGCCGGGTCGGTTGCTGACCAGGCCAGTTCGAGGCGACTGTCGCTGCCACCGGCGAACTGCTTGACCAGTAGTGGGCGGCTGGCGTCGTCACGAGCGCTGGCTTTCCAGGCGACGTGGCGGAGCGAGTCGCTGGCCTGGCGCTGGCGAAAACCAGCGAAATCCTCCTGGCCACCGGCGCTGCCGCTGCCGTCGGCGTTCGGTACACCAGCCGGCAGCGGCTCGAAAAGTGGCGCCGGATAAACCAGGCAGCGCATGCCCGGTTGCAGGTAGCTCCAGGCGGTGAACAGGCCGAGCGGGTAGCGGGTGCTGAGGACGACGCGCGGCAGCGGCAACCAGCCACGTTGCGGCGCGCTGACCGGAATGCCGACGCGAATCTGCTCGCGTGCTCCGACTGCGGTTGTTGTCGAGCGTCCGGGTTCAGCCTGGAATACCAGGCCGTGTCGGCTGGCTGGTCGGTCATTTTCGATCAGCAGTGTGAATTCGGCCGTATCTCCGGCAAAAACGGGCCGACAATGTCCGGGAGCGATGCGCAGGCCATACAGGTTGCGAAAGCTGTGCACCATGCCGACCAGGCCGAGGCCGGCGAGCAGGAAAACCAGGGCGTGGCCGAGGGCGAGGTTGTAGTTGATCGCCGCCAGCAGCATGACGACCAAGGTCAGGGCGAACAGCAGGCCGCTGCGCGAAGGCAGGATGAAGATGCGGCGGCGGTCGAGGCGGACCGGTGCCAGGCCGTCATCGCGCCAGCCGAACAAGCGTTGCTGCAGGGCCTGAAGCGCCGGCATCGGTTCAGGGAATGGCGACGCCGGCGAGCAGGGCGTCGATTTCCGGGCGGGCGGCGATCCTGCCGCCCTGGCTGCCGTGCAGTCGGTGACGGGCGACGGCGGCGAAAACTGCCTGCACGTCATCGGGTAAAACCATGTCGCGGCCGGCCAGCCAGGCCCAGGCGCGTGCGGCCGAAAGCAGCCCCAGGCCGGCCCGCGGCGACAGGCCGTGGCGGAAACCGGGATGCTGGCGGGTCGCCTCGACCAGCGCCTGGACGTAGTCGATCAGCGGCGCCGAGGCGTGCAGGGTGGCGACTTCTCACTGACCAACATCGTATGCCGTCTTCTGCTTTGAAAAAAAAAAAAAAAACGCAACGCCATAACAACACGATAC
>DILW01000192.1 GCA_002425245.1 Betaproteobacteria bacterium UBA5582
GGCGCCGCCGGAGGCGCCGGCGATCCGCGCCGTCTTCCGCGCCGAATTCGGCCTTGCCGACGACGATCTGCTGCTCCTGCAGATCGGCTCCGGCTTCAAGACCAAGGGGCTGGACCGCTCGTTGCAGGCGCTGGCGCATCTGCCGGCCGATTTGCGCGGACGCACCCGGCTGATCGCCATCGGCCAGGACGAGCCGAGCCAGTTCAAACGCATGGCGGCTGGCCTCGGGCTGGCCGGGCAGGTCGACATCCTGGCCGGCCGCGACGACATCCCGCGCTTTTTGCTCGGCGCCGACCTGCTGGTCCATCCGGCCTACAACGAGAACACCGGCACGGTGCTGCTCGAAGCGCTGGTCGCCGGGCTGCCGGTGCTTTGCTCGGCGGTCTGCGGCTACGCGCACTACATCGACGAGGCGGCGGGCGGCCGGGTGATTCCGGAGCCCTTCGCGCAGGCGACCATGGACGGCTTGCTGCAGGAAATCCTGCTTGATCGGGCGCAGCGCGCCGCCTGGCAGCGCAACGCCCTGGCCTGGGCGGAAAGCGCAGACATCTACAGCAACGCCGAGCGCGCAGCCGAGATCATCCTCAAGGAGCGGCCGTGCGTGACGAACTGAGGCTGGCGTCGCCCTTCGACCGCCTGTGGGCCGGCCAGGATGCGTTTGCCGCGGTCGACCGCCTGGAAGGCGAGGTGTTCCGCGAGCTCGACGGGCGCCGTACCTTCCGCACCGAAGTCGAAGGGCGCGGCTATTTCGTCAAGATTCATCGCGGCGTCGGCTGGGGCGAGATTCTCAAGAACCTCGTCTCGCTGCGTCTGCCGGTGCTCGGTGCTGGCAACGAATGGCGGGCGATCCGTCGCCTGGAGGAACTCGGCGTCGACACCATGCGCGCCGTTGCCTACGGTCGGCGCGGCGCCAACCCGGCGCGCGAGCATTCGTTCATCGTCACCGAGGAACTGGCGCCGACCGTCAGCCTGGAAGATTTCTGCCGCGAGTGGCCAAGCGCGCCGCCGGCCCCGGCGCTCAAGCGCGCGCTGATCCGCCGCGTCGCCGCGATGGTTGGTGCCATGCACCGCGGCGGCGTCAATCACCGCGACTGCTACCTCTGCCATTTCCTGCTCCACCTCGACCCGGCGCCGACCGCCGCCGCGCTGAAACTCTCGCTGATCGACCTGCACCGCGCCCAGATCCGGGCGCAGACGCCGCGCCGCTGGCGCGACAAGGACCTCGCCGGGCTCTACTTCTCGGCGCTGGAAATTGGCCTGACGCAACGCGACCGGTTGCGCTTCTTGCGCGACTACTTCGCCCGGCCCTTGCGCGAGGTGCTGCGCGACGAACAGGCGCTGCTTGCCCACCTGGATGCTGAAGGTGAGCGCTTGCTTGCGAAATACCGGCGCAAATACGTGCCGTCCGGGAGCGAGTCGTGATCGACTGGCAGCTCAACCCCGACTACGCGACGGGCGATTCCGGTCAGGCTTTCGCCTCGCTCGACGCGGTGTTCGCGCTGGAGGGCGAGTTGATGGCCCGCGATCCGCAGTCGCGGGTGCTGCGCGTCACGCTCGGTGAGCGCCGCTATTACGTCAAGCGTTACCTGGAGGGCGGGCGCAGTCTGGCGCGGCGCTGGTTCGGCCTGCGCGACCTGTTCGGGCCGCAGCGGGCGGTCAAGGAATGGGAGAACCTGCTCGCTTTCCGGTGCTGGGGGATTCCCACCGCGACCCTGGTCGCTTACGGGCAGGAGCGTCGCCATGGCCGTTTCCTGCGCGCGGCGCTGGTCACCGACGAACTTTGCAACACGACCGACATGGCGGCGATGGCTCGCGCCAACGATCCGCGCCTGCGCGACCGGCGCTGGCTGGCCGAGGTTTCCCGGCAGGTTGCGGCGGCAACCCGGACCCTGCACGCGCACGGCTTTGCCCACAACGACCTCAAGTGGCGCAATCTGCTGGTCGATGCCGGCGAGCGGCCGACGGTGTACCTGATCGATTGCCCGACCGGCGCCTTCTGGTGGCGTCCCTTCCTTGACTACCGGATCGTCAAGGACCTGGCCTGCCTGGACAAGGTCGCCAAGCAGGTGCTGTCGCGCAGCCAGCGCCTGCGCTTCTATCTTGACTACGCCCAGCAGCCGCGGCTGACGCCGGCCGGCAAGCGGCAGATCGGCCGCATCCTGCGTTTCTTCGCCGGCCGCGAGTAAGGCTTAAAACAGGGTGTAGATGAAGGGGGCGATGGCCGAGCCCTGGCTGAGCACGAGCAGTGCGCCGAGCAGGACGAGCACCACGATCAGCGGCGCCAGCCAGTATTTCTTGCGCACCTGCATGAAGGCCCAGAGGTCTTTCAGTAAATCGAGCATGACTTTGCCTAGAAGGGTTTGTCGAAGGAATTGGATTTGTTGCTGCCGATGGCTTCGCGGTAGCTGGACAGCTTGCGGTCGAAGCGGCGGTTCATCGGGTCCTTGCCGGTGGCGCGCATCAGCAAGCCGAGCGGGGTGACGAGGGCGAAGAAAACGACGGCAAGGATGATGCGCGACATGACGGCGCCGATGGCCAGGCCGAAGCGCATCCAGATCTTGTACACCGGGTTGAGCGCCATCGGCGCCACCAGGGCGGTGATGCCCAGGGCGGCGAACAGCGCCCACGGCCAGACCGGCCAGGCCCAGCCGAAGTGCCAGGGCAGGAAGAGGCCGAAAATGCCGGCGAACAGGGCGCCGGTGACCAGGCCAAAGTCGCGCAGACCCTTGCGGTCGAGGACGGGAATCTCATTGGACATGCGGGTTTTCCTTTGTCGGCTCAGTCAAGCTGGAACTCTTCCTTCCAGCTTTCGTCGTCTTCCCAGGCCGGTTGTTCGGTCTTGGCCAGGACGAAATTCTCGATCACCAGATAATCCATGCCGGTCCGCATGAAGCAGCGGTAGGCGTCGGCGGGCGTGCACACGATGGGCTCGCCGCGCACGTTGAACGAAGTATTGATCAGGATCGGGCAGCCGGTTTTCTGCTCGAAGGCCTCGATCAGGCGGTAGTAGCGCGGGTTGGTCTGGCGGTGGATGGTCTGGATGCGCGCCGAGTAATCGACGTGGGTGATCGACGGCACCTGCGAGCGTGGCACGTTGAGCTTGTCGATGCCGAACAGCTTTTCCTGGTCGGCGCTCATGGCGATGCGCTTGTCCTCGCGTACCGGGGCGACGATCAGCATGTAGGGGCTGGGGCCCTCCTGCTCGAACCATTCGCTGACCTTCTCCGCACGCACCGAGGGCGCGAAGGGGCGGAAGGACTCGCGGAACTTGATCTTCAGGTTCATCACCGACTGCATGTTGCGGCTGCGCGGGTCGCCGATGATCGAACGGCCGCCGAGGGCGCGCGGGCCGAATTCCATGCGTCCCTGGAACCAGCCGACCACCTTTTCGCCGGCCAGGATGTCGGCGACGCGGTCGAAGAACACGCTGTCGTCGAGAACCTCGTACTTGGCGCCGAGCTCGTCCAGTTGGCGGGTGATTTCGTCGGCCGCGTAGCGCGGGCCGAGGTAGCTGCCCTGCATGCTGTCGCCGGCCTGAGCAACGCGTTTGGCGCCGCTCTTCGCGTAATAGGCAGCCAGGGCGCAGCCGATGGCGCCGCCGGCATCGCCGGCTGCCGGCTGGATCCAGATGTCCTTGAACGGCCCCTCGCGCAGCAGACGGCCGTTGGAAACGCAGTTCAGCGCCACGCCGCCGGCCAGGCACAGGTAATCGACGCCGAGTTCCTTGTGCACCGTGCGCGCCAGGCGCAGCACGATTTCCTCGGTTACCGCCTGGATCGAACGGGCCAGATCCATTTCCTTGGCGGTGATTTCCGACTCGGGCTTGCGCGCCGGCCCGCCGAACAGTTCGGCGAAGCGGTCGTTGGTCATGGTCAGGCCGGTGGCGTAGTTGAAGTACTGCATGTCCAGCCGGAAGGTCCCGTCTTCCTTGAGGTCGAGCAGCTTGTCGAGGATCAGGTCGACGTACTTCGGCTCGCCGTAGGGGGCCAGGCCCATCAGCTTGTACTCGCCGGAATTGACCTTGAAGCCGGTGTAATAGGTGAAGGCCGAATAGAGCATGCCCAGCGAATGCGGGAAATTGATTTCCCACTGCGGGGTCAGCGTGTTGCCATCGCCCAGCCAGACCGAACTGGTCGCCCATTCGCCGACGCCATCCATGCACAGCACGGCGGCCTTCTCGAAGGGGCTGGGGAAAAAGGCCGAAGCCGCATGCGACTGGTGGTGTTCGGCAAACAGCAGCGGCGGCAGCGCGCTTTCCTTGCAGCCGCCCAGTTTGGCCAGTTCCTTCTTCAGGGTCTGCTTGAGGTAGAGCTTGTCCTTGAGCCAGACCGGCATCGCCTTGACGAAGGACAGGAAGCCCGCCGGCGCGTAGGACAGGTAGGTTTCCAGAAGGCGTTCGAACTTGACCAGCGGCTTGTCGTAGTAGACGACGCCGTCGATGTCGGCCATGGTCAGACCGGCCTCTGCCAGACAGTAGCGGATGGCGTTTTCCGGGAAATCGGGGTCGTGCTTCTTGCGCGTGAAGCGTTCTTCCTGCGCTGCTGCAACGATTGCGCCGTCGCGGATCAGCGCGGCGGCGCTGTCGTGGTAATGGGCGGAAATGCCGATCAGGTTCATGGGCGCTCGGGTGGCCGGGAAAAATCCTGCAAGTATAGCAATCGAAGGCCGGCTGCGGCGGAACCGGCCGGGAAAAGCCATATAATACCGGGTCTTGGCCTCCACTCCCTGCCCATGAAATTACTCAAGCTGATCGCCATCAACCTGCTGATTACCGTCCTTCTGCTCGAAGGCGGTGCCCGGCTGTATTTCGCTTTCGGCGACGACGTGCCGCCCCACGCCGACCTGTCGGTGACCCGCGAATGGCGCTGGGTCAAGGCAAGAATGGCCGATGGCAAGGTCCACTTCGACTCCCGCTTCATCTACGACCAATACACCGGCTGGCGCAATGCGCCGAACATCGACGCCCGCCCGGAAAACCTCGGGCACATCCGCACCAACGCGCAGGGCATGCGCAACCACCAGGAATTCACGCTGGAGAAACCGGCCGGCAAGCGCCGCCTGATGATCGTCGGCGACAGCTATTCCTTCGGTCACGGCGTCAGCAACGAGGATACCTACGCCTACCGCCTGGCCGAGCTGCTGCCCGACTGGGAAGTGATGAACTACGCCGTATCGGCGACCGGTACCGACCAGAACTACCTGATGTACGAACACCACGGCAAGGCCTACAAGCCCGACGTGGTGGTGCTCGGCTTCTACGTCCTTGACTACAACCGCAACACCTACAGCTTCCGCGACTACGCCAAGCCGATGTTCGTGCCCAAGGCCGACGGTTCGCTGGAATTGACCAAGGTGCCGGTGCCGTCGCCCGAAGCCCTGATCGAACAGTACCGCAGCGGCGAAAAGCGCATCGGTGGCTGGAACTATTCCTATGCGCTGGCTGCCTTCCAGCGCGCCCTGGGCGACCGCTTCAAGCGCGACCGCGAACCCGGCGCGCTCGGGCGGCGAATTCTGACCGGCATCATGGAACAGTTCGTCGCCAGCGTCCGGGCCAACGGCGGCGTGCCGGTCTGGGTGAACTTCCCGATTCGCGACATCCTCGACGGCGAAGAATCGAAATACCGCGCGATCAGCGAATTCGCCGCCGCCGAGGCGAAGCGCCTGGGCATGCCGGTGGTCGACATGGAACCGGTGTTCCGCAAGCAGCTGGAAGCCAACCCGGCGATCAAGACCTTCTGGCGCCCGGAGGAAGTCGGCGGGCACATGAATCCCGACGGCAATCGCCTGACTGCGCAAGCCATCCGCGATCAACTGCAGGCCGAGGGATTGCTCAAATGAGTCAGCAAGCACAGGTCACCATTCTGGTGCCCAACTACAAGACCCCGGAAATCACCAAGATTTGCCTGCGCCTGCTGCGCAAGTACACCGATTTCGCCCAGGCCCGGGTGATCGTGATCGACAACGATTCCGCCGACGCCTCGCTCGACTACCTGCGCGGCATTTCCTGGATCGAACTGATCGAGCGTCCGGCCGAAGCCGGCGACACGCCGGCCCTGTCGCATGCACGGGCGCTTGACCTGGCGCTGGCGCGGGTCGATACGCCGTACGTGCTGTCGATCCATACCGACACCTTCGTCCGCCGTGCCGACTGGCTGAACGTGCTGCTCGCGCCCTTTTCCGCGGACGCGCGGGTGGCCGGCGTCGGTTCCTGGAAGCTGGAAACCAAGACGCCGCTGCAACGCTTCGGGCGCCGCGTCGAGCAGGCCTGGAAGACGGCGCTGTTCCGCATGACCGGCCGGCGTACCTTCCGCGCCGAGCGTTTCGACGACAGCCTGCATTACCTGCGCAGTCATTGCGCGATGTACCGCACCGACGTCATCCGCGAACTGAACACCGGTTTCGCCGACGGCGACGAGGTGGCCGGCAGCGTCATGCACCGCAAGATGGTGGCGGCCGGTTACCGCATGTGTTTCCTGGAATCGGTCGATCTCGGCCAGTACGTCGATCACGTCAATCATGCGACCATGGTGCTCAATCCCGAGCTGGGCAGCAGCGCCTCGAACATCCGCAGCGGCAAGAAGCGGGTCAGCGACAAGCTGCGCGGCATCGACGCCGACGCGCTGCTCGCCGACGACAGCCTCGACCGCTGACCGCCCATGCTGAGCGAAGCCGCAGCCCTGCGCGCTGCCGGGCGGCAGCCGCCGGTCCCCTTCGAGATTGCCCTGGCCGACGGCCGCCTCCTCACCGTCAGCCGCTTGCTGCGCGTCCTGCCCGGCAAGCGGGTGGTCGGCGAAGCCCGCCTGGACGGCCGGCGGGTGCTGGCCAAGTTGTTCATCGCTGCGGCCAGCGAGCGTCACTGGGCGCGCGAACGCGACGGGATCGAAGCCT
>DILW01000101.1 GCA_002425245.1 Betaproteobacteria bacterium UBA5582
CATGGTGCCGGCGGCGGCCGGGGCCGCAGCGGGCGCGTCGGCTTCGACCTGTTCGCCGCCCAGGGCTTCGATCAGTTGCGGCAGGAAGCGCACCAGTTCGCCGGTCATCAACGCGAAATCGGCGTCGAACTGCTCGTCGGCACGTTCGGCGCTCTTCTCGGCTTCTTCCTTGAGGATGTCGAGGAAGGCCAGCCGCTTGATTTCCAGCTTCTCGGTGAGGACGAAGCTGATCCGCTCGTCCCAGGTCAGCGCCAGGCGCGTCGGCAGCTTGCCGGCGGCAAGGTGGGCCTTGATCTCGGCACCGACTTCGTCGCCCAGCGGATGACGGACGTAGCGCACGGCGGCCTTTTCCTCGGCGACCGATTTCAACTCGCAGTCGCGGTCGACGGTGAAACCGGCCGGCGCTTCGCCACCGGCCAGCCAGTCGGCCATCGCCGATTGCGGCGAGAGTTGCGTGTGCAGCGCCTTCAGCGGGAATTCGTCGAGGCAGTGGCGCAAGTGTTCGATGACTTCCTCGGCCTTGGCCGGGCTGCCGGCATCGACGACGAACCAGCCGTTCTGCGGGTCGATCCAGACGAAGGTCGAGCGCTTGCGGGTGAAGGCGCGCGGCATCAGCTCTTCGGTGACACGCTCCTTGATTTCCTTCATCTGCTTGCGGCCGGGCGGGTAGCCCTGCTGGTCGGTGATCTGCTCGGCGCGTTCCTGCGCCGTCTCGTTGACCACCGACGACGGCAGCAGACGCTGTTCGACGGCCAGCGCGATCAGCCACTGGCGGTTGTTGGCGTAGATCAGCGCGCCGTCCTTGCGCGGCGAAACCCAGCCGCGACTCATCGGCTGATTGGACGGGCAGCGGGTGAATTCACCGCGTGCCAGTTGCTCGTCGAGCTTGGCCAGATCGACCGCCCACGGCGTCGGCAGGCGGTAGATCTGCAGGTTCTTGAACCACATGTCAGCGTTTCCTGAATACGAGATCCCAGACACCGTGGCCCAGGCGCAGGCCGCGGTTCTCGAATTTGGTCAGCGGCCGGTATTCCGGACGCGGGGCGAAGCCGGCCAGGCCGGCGGCGGTATCGGCTTCCAGCGCGGCTGCCAGCGCCTCGGGCGCGGGATTGGCGACGCTGTTGTCCAGGCTGGGCTCACGGCCGAGCACGTCGAGCATCTGCAGCGCGTAGTTTTCCCAGTCGGTGGCGCAGTGGATGTAGCCGCCCGGCTTGAGGCGCGAAGCGAGCAGCGCGACGAAGGGCGGCTGGATCAGCCGGCGTTTCTTGTGCCGCGTCTTGTGCCAGGGATCGGGGAAGAAGATGTGGATGCCGTCGAGCGCGCCTTCGGCCAGCATGTCGCGCACCACTTCGACGGCGTCGTGATTGCCGATGCGCAGGTTGCTCAGGTTCTTCTCGGCGATCAGCTTGCACAGCGCGCCGACACCGGGAACATGGACTTCCAGCCCGAAGTAGTCGTTTTCCGGGTGGGCCTCGGCGATGCGCGCCGTGGTTTCGCCCATGCCGCAGCCGATTTCGAGGATCTTCGGCGCGACCCGGCCGAACACCGCCGTCAGGTCGATGTTTTCCGGCTGGTAGGGAATGCCGATCTTGGGCAGCATCGTCTCGTAGTGGCGCTGCTGCGCTTCCGACATGCGGCCGGCGCGGCGGACGAAGCTCTTGATGTGGCCGTGCCCGGTACGGCCGGCGGTGTATTCGCCTTCGTCGCCTGCGGCGGCGGGGTGGATCAGCAGGTCGTCGCTCATGAACCGATCAGTCCGCTGGTCGGCGACGAGGGGTCGGCCGAGTAGTATTTCCGGGCCATGCGGCCGGCCAGGAAAGCCTCGCGACCGGCTTCGATGCCCTTCTTCATGGCGCTGGCCATCAGCACCGGGTCCTTGGCGTGGGCGATGGCGGTGTTCATCAGCACGCCGTCGCAGCCCAGTTCCATGGCGATGGTCGCGTCCGAGGCGGTGCCGACGCCGGCGTCGACGATGATCGGCACCTTGGCGTTGTCGATGATCAGGCGCAGGTTCCACGGATTGACGATGCCCATGCCGGAGCCGATCAGCGAAGCCAGCGGCATCACCGCGACGCAACCGATCTCTTCGAGCATCTTGCACTGGATCGGATCGTCGGCGCAGTAGACCATCACCTGGAAGCCGTCCTTGACCAGGGTTTCCGCAGCCTTCAGGGTTTCCGGCATGTTCGGGAAGAGGTTGGTCGGGTCGCCGAGGACTTCGAGCTTGCACAGCGGGTGGCCGTCGAGCAGCTCGCGCGCCAGGCGCAGGGTGCGCACGGCATCGTCGGCGGTGTAGCAGCCGGCGGTATTGGGCAGGATGGTGAATTGCGACGGCGGCACCGCGTCGAGCAGGCTGGGCTGGTTGGCGTCCTGGCCGATGTTCACGCGGCGCACGGCGACGGTGACGATCTCGGCGCCGGAGGCGTCGATGGCCGCGCGGGTCTCGGCGAAATCCTTGTACTTGCCGGTGCCGACGAGTAAACGGGAACGGTACGCCTTGCCGGCGACGGTCAGTTGATGCATGGTTTTCTCCCTTTCAGCCGCCGCCGACGGCGACAACGATTTCGAGTTGATCGCCCGAGGCCAGCGGCGTTGCCGCGTGCTGGCTCTTCGGGACGATTTCGCCGTTTCTTTCGACGGCGATGCGTTTGCCCGCGTAGCCCAGTTGCTCGATCAGGCCGGCAACGGTCAGCGGGTCGGGAAACTGGCGGATTTCGCCATTGATCTTGAGTTCGGGCATCGCGCTATTTTAGCAAGCCGCGCGGCTTGCGCGGGGCGCCGGTGAACAGGCGGTCGTAGAGCCAGTTCGGCAGCAGGCGCAGCAGTTTGGCGACGACGCCCATCGGCCAGGGAATCACCGTGTATGACACGCCGCGTGCGATGGCCGCGGCAAAACGCCGGGCCGCTGCCGGCGCCGGCATGAGGAAGGGCATAGGGTAGGGATTGACCGCCGTCATCGGCGTTTCGATGTAGCCGGGGGCGATGGTCACCACCTTGATCCCCAGCGGGCGCATTTCCAGGCGCAGGCTTTCGAGATAGGCAATCGCCGCCGCCTTCGACGCCGAATAGGCTTCCGCCCCGGGCAGACCGCGGATGCCGGCAACCGAGGCGATTCCGCACAGCCGCCGCTCGCCGCCGGCCGCCTTCATCGCCGGGATGAAGGGGGCGAAGGTCGCGGCCATGCCGAAGACGTTGGTGTCCATGACCCGGCGGAAGACGGCCAGATCTTCCTCGCACTCGGTCAGCGTGCCGGCCGAGACGCCGGCGTTGGCGATGACGATGTCGGGCGCACCGAAGCGGGCGATGAAATCGGTCGCCGCCGCGTGCAGCGCCGCCGCATCGGTGACGTCGAGCGGATAGCAGGCGTGAGCCCCGCCCAGGCGCTCATTCAGCGCCGCCAGAAAATCCGGGCGGCGCGCGGCGAGGCCGAGTTGCGCACCGTTTTCCGCGTAGTAAACGGCAAGCGCCTCGCCGATTCCCGACGAGGCGCCCGTGATGAAGACTTTCAGCGTCAATTACTTCTTGCCGGCTTTCTCGCTGCGCGCGCGGGCGATCAGCTTGTCGGCCACGGCCAGTTGCTGGTCGAAGCCCATCGAGCCGATCAGGAATTTGCCATCGACCCCCAGCGCCGGTACGCCTTCGATCTTGTAGGCTGCCGCCAGCTGGTCGCCACGGCGCAGCTTGCTCTGCACCCCGAAGGAGCCGAAGGCGTCGGCAAACTTCTGACGATCGACGCCACGCGCCGCCACCCAGCTCAGAATGCTCTTCTCGTCGAACAGGTTGGTCCGTTCCTTGTGGATGGCCTTGAACACGTCGCTTTCCAGGCGCTTGAGGTCACCGGTGAGTTCCAGGGCGTAGTACAGCTTGCCGATGTTGCTCCAGGCGGCGCGGCCGAAAGTGACCGGGACTTTCCTGAGCACCACGTCGGCCGGCAGCTTGGCCGCCCACTGATTGAGCAGCGGGTTGAAATCGGCACAGTGCGGGCAACCGTAGCTGAAGAACTCGATCACCTCGATCTTGGTCGGATCGTCGGTCGGCTGTGCCGGATTGAGCAGGACAAACTCACGCCCCGCGGTTTGCGCGGCAAGCGGGCCGGCAACACTGAGGGTGGCGCCCATGGCGATGGCGGAAGCGACGAAACGCCGACGGCTGAATTCCATACTGACTCCTTCTTACTTGGACAATTGGGCTTCGATGCCGGATTTGGCAAGCTCGGCACGCACTTTGTTCAATTCATCGAGTTTGAAATAGGGACCGATACGGACACGGTAGAGCGTGCGTTCCTCGATCATCACCTGCTGTACCGACGACTGGATGCCCATGAAGGCCAGCTTGGCCTTCTGGTTGTCGGCGTCCTGGGCTGTGCTGAACGAACCCGCCTGCAGGAACAGCGGGGTCCGGCTGTCCTTCTGGCCTTCCTTGGCCGGTTCGGTCTTGGCCGCTTCCGGTGCCGGGGGCGGCGGCGGGGCAACCTTGTCCGGCACCGCATCGGCCTTGCCCGGGAGGATGTCGTAGAACTGGAAGCGCTTTTCCGGTACCGGATCGCCCGGTTTGCCGGGGAGCGCCAGCGGTTGTGCCGGTTGAGTCGGTTGCGGACGTTCGCTCTGAACCTGGTTGTTGAACGGCAGCGGGGCCTTGTTGATGTACCAGACAACACCGGCCGCCAGGCAGACACCGAGAACCAGGCCGAAGAACATGCCGATCAGGGTGCCTCCGCCGGACTTTTTCCTGGCTGGCGACCGTTTCGAGGTTTTCATGTCGCGACTCATGGACGCTCCTTACATGGATTCGGGACAGCCGACGCCGAGGATGGCCAGGCCGTTGCGGATCACCTGGCGCACCGCTGCCGCCAGCGCGACGCGGGCGTCGCGCAGCTTCTCGTCGTCGACCAGCATGCGCTCGGCGTTGTACCAGCCGTGGAATTCGCCGGCCAGGTCCTTGAGGTAGAAGGCGATCATGTGCGGCGCCAGGTCGCGCGCCGCGCTTTCGATGACTTCGCGGAACTGACCGAGCTGGTTGGCGATCGCCAGTTCGCGCGGGTTGGCCAGCAGCGACAGGTCGGCCTCGGCCAGGCTGGCCAGGTCGCCGCCCCACTGGTTGAGCACCGAGCAGACGCGGGCGTGGGCGTACTGGATGTAGTACACCGGGTTCTCGTTGGTCTGGCTCTTGGCCAGATCGAGGTCGAAATCGAGGTGCTGGTCGGACTTGCGCAACGCGTAGAAGAAGCGGCAGGCGTCGTTGCCGACTTCGCCGCGCAGTTCGCGCAGGGTGACGAATTCGCCGGAGCGCGTGGACATCGAGGCCTTCTGGCCGTTGCGGTAGAGCACGGCGAACTGGACCAGCGCCACCTGCAGCTTGTCGCTGTCGAGGTCGAGCGCCTTGATCGCGCCGGTGACACGCGGGATGTAGCCGTGGTGGTCGGCGCCCCAGATGTTGATGACCTTGTCGAAACCGCGCTCGAACTTGTTCAGGTGATAGGCGATGTCGGAGGCGAAATAGGTGTACAAACCGTTTTCGCGCTGGACGACGCGGTCCTTCTCGTCGCCGAAGGCGGTCGAGCGGAACCAGCGGGCGCCGTTCTGCAGGTAGAGGTGGCCCTTCTTCTCCAGCAGGTCGACGCAGCGGGCAACGAGGCCGGTGTCGTAGAGCGCCTTTTCCGAGAACCAGACGTCGAACTCGACGCCGAATTCCTTGAGGTCGTCGCGGCAGTCTTCGAGCTGTTCGTTGAGCGCGTGCTGGTGCACGTAATGCCAGTCGCCGCCGAGCAGTTCCTTGGCGCGGGCGATCAGGGCGTCGAGGTGCAGTTCGCGCTGCTGCTTGGCTTCGTCGTCGGCGCGGCCGGCTTCGGGCAGGCCGGGGGTGCCGGCGAGCACCGCGTCGGCGGCACGCACGTATTTGTCGCCGTGAGCGCTCTTCAACTGCGCCGCCATGTCGCGCACGTAACCGCCCTGGTAGGCGTTGGGCGGGAAGGGCACGTGCACGTCGTGCTGTTCGAGGTAGCGCAGCCAGGTCGACAGGCCGAGGATGTCCATCTGCCGGCCGGCGTCATTGACGTAGTACTCGCGGGTGACGTCCCAGCCGGCGAAGGTGAGCAGGCTCGACAGCGAGGCGCCGTAGGCGGCACCGCGGCCGTGGCCGACGTGCAGGGGGCCGGTCGGGTTGGCCGAAACGAATTCGACCTGCACCTTCTGCCAGCCACCGGCGGTGGAACGGCCGAAGTTTTCCTGCTCGGCGAGCACGGCCTTGACCACGTCGGTCTTGCTGCCGGCATTGAGGCGGAAGTTGATGAAGCCGGCACCGGCGACTTCGGCGGCGGTGACCAGCGCCGACGGCGGCAGTTCGTTGACCAGTTGCTGGGCGATCTCGCGCGGGTTCTTCTTCAGCGCCTTGGCCAGCAACATCGCCAGGTTGGTGGCGAAATCGCCGTGCGCGGGGTCGCGCGGGCGTTCGAGCTGAATCGGGGTGCTGGTGGCAGTCGGGGCGACGCTGGCCAGAGCCTGTTGCAACAGGGCGGTCAGCTGGTTCTTGACGTCTTGGGCCATGGATCGGTGGCAGTAATTGGCAAAGGCGCGATTATACGCCCTCGTCGTCGCGCCACGCCCGTGGCCTGCGCTCAGGCCCCGAAAACGCGGTTCTTGCCGGCCCGTTTGGCCAGATACATCGCCTGGTCGGCACGGCGGATGGCGTCACTGCCGCTCTCCGTCTCGGCCAGCTGGGCAACGCCGGCGCTGAAAGTGATCAGCACCTTGTGCTTGCCCGACAGGAAAAAGGCCTTGGTCAGCTCACGCTGCAGCCGGATCATGGCCTCGACACCCTGCTCCACCGTGGTATCCGGCATCAGGATGACGAATTCCTCGCCGCCGTAGCGGGCCAGGGTATCGGTGGGCCGCATGCTGTTGCGGGCCACCTTCGCCAGGTGGATCAAGGCGTTGTCGCCGGCTTCGTGCCCGAGCCGGTCGTTGAGGCGCTTGAAGTTGTCGATGTCGAGCATGCTCAGCGAAAGCACCGAGTCGCGCCGGCGCATGGCCGCGATCTCGCGTTCCAGCGCCTCATCCAGCCCCTTGCGGTTGAGCGTGTCGGTCAGCGGATCGTGGCGGGCCAGCGAACTCGCGTCGTCCAGTTCCCGGTGCAACTGGATCAATTCGGCTTCGGTGGCCATCACCTTGTCCTGCAGGACGCGCAACTGCTCGCGCGAGGCGGCTGTTTCCTCGGCCATGACCTGGGTCGCCACAACGACTTCCTTGAGCAACGGCGCCAGGTCTTCCAGCCGTTCCGCCTGCTCGATCTGCCGGGCACTTTCTTCGATGCGCTCCTGGAACTGCTCGCTGGAGCTATTGATTGAACCGAGACGCTCGATGAAAGTCGCCAGCATCTTGCGCATTTCTTCCTGCGCCTGGACCGAGCGCGCCCGAGCCCGGCTCTGCTTTTCCATCACATCGCGCAGGCGCCGTTCCATTTCATCAAGGTGACGCAGGGTCAGCGGTGGTTCGACCGCCGCCAGCAAGCCGTCGATCTGGCCCTTGAGCCAGCTGTCGTCGATGCTCAGTTCGCCGATGTTCTCGATGATCAGGTGCAGGAGCTTGAGCAGCGATTCGCGGATTTCGATCTGCTCTTCGACGGCACACGGCACCAGGGTGGCGAACTGGCGCAGGGCGGCATCGAAGCGGCCGAACTCGCAGGGGTGAACACGCAGGACCGCCAGCAGGGCCTCCTGGGCTTCGACCAGTCGGCCATTGTCGTGGCTGAAACCGGGCAGCAGGCCCTCAAACAGGCGCAACAGGGCTTGCGCCGTTTCGTGCGGCAAGTGGCTGATCGGCGCCCCGGCGCCGCTGCCGGCGGCGATGAAGGCCAGCAAGGCTTCCTGTACACCGTGCCAGCTACGACCGGAAATTGCTGCATCAAGCCGTGCCAGATGGGCAACCTGAGCTTCGCCCCGTGGGTTGAGGGCGGCGGCCAGCTGACGCAGCGGCGGCTCGGGAAAAGGGATCAGGTTCGGCAGATTGGCAATCTCATTGTACGACGCCTGAAAATTGAGCGGTGTCGGCGCCAGCTGGCGCTCCGCGAGCAATTTCAGGGCTTCCCGGGCGATCACGGAAGGATTGCGGTGGTCGGACATGTTGAGGTGTGTCGTCGAATTGGCTGGCCGTCTTGGAACCACAGTCTGTTTTCGTAGCAGTGTATCCGAAACCTGATGCCAAAATGGCAGGGACTTGCTGCATAACGGCGTCGACGACTGCGCATTGCCTCACGGCGTGTTAACATGCCCGTTTGACCGAATTTCCGGCCCCGCCCATGCGCCTTTTCCGCCTGCTCAAGATCGCCGCCGTCGCCAGCCGTTTCGGGCTGGACGAGATGGTATTCGAGCACGAGCCGAGCGGGCGCCTGGCTCGTCTGGCCAACGCCCTGCAGTTCTGGCGCAACCTGTCGGCGCCGCGCGCCGAGCGCCTGCGCCTGGCGCTGGAAGCACTCGGCCCGATCTTCGTCAAGTTCGGCCAGGTGCTGTCCACCCGGCGCGACCTGATGCCGACCGACATCGCCGACGAACTGGCGCGCCTGCAGGACCGCGTCCCGCCCTTCGATTCGGCGCTCGCCCTGCAGGAAATCGAGAAGGCCTACGGTCGCCCGGCCAACGAGGTGTTTGCCGAATTCAACCCGGTGCCGGTGGCGTCGGCTTCGATCGCCCAGGTGCACTTCGCCCGCCTGCACGAACGCGATGGCGGTCACGAGGTGGCAGTCAAGATCCTGCGCCCGAACATGCTGTCGGTGATCGAGCATGACCTGGCGCTGATGGACAGCGGCGCCATCCTGCTCGAAAAGCTGTGGGCCGACGGCAAACGGCTGAAGCCGCGCGAAGTGGTCGCCGAGTTCGCCAAGTATCTGCGCGACGAACTCGACCTGATGCGCGAGGCGGCCAACGCTTCGCAGCTGCGGCGCAACTTCACCGATTCCAGCCTGTTGATCGTGCCCGAGGTGTATTGGGATTTCTGCACCTCCACGGTGATGGTCATGGAGCGCATGCGCGGTACGCCGATCTCGCAGATCGACAAGCTGCGCGCCGACGGCATCGACCTGTCCAAGCTGTCTGAGGCCGGCGTCGAGATCTTCTTCACCCAGGTCTTCCGCGACGGCTTCTTCCATGCCGACATGCACCCCGGCAACATCTTCGTCCATGCCGACGGCCGCTACATCGCGCTCGATTTCGGCATCGTCGGCACGCTGACCGATACCGACAAGAATTACCTGGCGCAGAACTTCCTTGCCTTCTTCCGCCGCGATTACAAGCGCGTCGCCGAAGCCCACATCGAGTCCGGCTGGGCGCCCAAGGAAACCCGGGTCGATGAGTTCGAAGCGGCCATTCGCGCGGTCTGCGAGCCGATCTTCGACCGACCGCTGAAAGACATCTCCTTCGGCAAGGTGCTGCTGCGCCTGTTCCAGACCTCGCGCCGCTTCAACGTCGAGATCCAGCCGCAACTGGTGATGCTGCAGAAGACGCTGCTCAACATCGAAGGCCTCGGTCGCCAGCTCGACCCGGAACTCGACCTTTGGAAGACCGCCAAGCCTTTCCTCGAACGCTGGATGAGCGAACAGGTCGGCTGGCGCGGCCTGCTGCGCACCTTCCGCCAGGAAGCGCCCTACCTGGCGCGCACCCTGCCGCAGTTGCCGCGCCTCGTCCACCAGGCACTGGCTGCACCGCCGCAGCCCAACCTGCAGCCGCAGTTGGAGCGCCTGTTGCGCAGCCGCCGCTGGCAGAACGCCTGGCTGGCCCTGATCGCCCTTCTTCTCGCGCTGCTGCTCGGCAGCCAGTACCTCTGATGCGCGGCACCGACGACCTGATCGACAGCTTCAGCGAGGAAGACGTCGCCGAATGGCTGGGCGACGCCGAAATTGCCAAGGGCCGCCCCTACGTCGATCTGGTCCGCGATCTGGTCGTTGACCAGGGCGAGATTCGCGCCGAGGTGCCCGGTTCGGCCCGTCGTCCTTACCAGGTCGAAGCCCTGCTCGCGCCGTCCGGCGACGGTGCCAGGCTGATTGCCAGTTGCACCTGCCCGGTCGGTCGCCGTTGCAAGCACATCGCCGCCGTCCTCCTGCGCGCGATCGAGGAACGCAATCCCAAGGCCCGGGTCAGCAGCAGCGTCCTCTCCTGGGTGGAGGACCTGCGCCGGGCCTCGATTGCCGTGGCCAAGAAGAAGGCCCGCCCGGCCAGTGCTCGCCAGCAGCTGTACTACATCCTCAAATGGTCGGCCGACAAGCGTCGCTTCGGCATCGAACTGCGCAAGGGCAAGTACCCGGAAAGCGCCGAGGAATGGTGGAAGGTCGACCGCGCCCTGATCACGCCGCCGCAGTTCGTGACCGAGGAAGACCTCGGCATCCTCCGCCTGATCTGGGCCGAACGTGGCCACGACAGCGGCCTGCGCGCCTATGGCCTGGGGCCGAGGCACGGCGCGGAAATTCTCGAACGGATGGCGGCCACGCATCGCCTCTACCCGGAAGCCGATCTGGCCCTGCCGCTCAACGCCGGTGACAACCGTCCGGCCAGCGTCGGCTGGCAGATCGACAACCAGGGCTTTCAGCGTCCCTACCTCAGACCGGAGCCGCCGACCGAACTGATCGTCGCCGTCGATCCGCCGTGGTACGTCGATCTCAACGAGGGCGAAACCGGCCCGCTTACGGTCACCGGCAACCCGGCCGTGGTCAATCGCCTGTTCAGCCTGCCGCCGCTGTCGGCCAAGGAGGCGGCGGTGGTTGCCGACGCCCTGTCCGAACTGGCCCCCGACCTGCCCTTGCCGGCCGAGGACGCCAGCGCCCGCCTGCGCTTGATCGAGGCGCCGCTGCAACCCTTGCTCCAGCTCGAAACCCTGCACACCCACGGTCATCGCCCGTGGCGCAACTATCCCTACAGTTTCGGCGGCGGTCCCTTCGACGTCGCCCGCGTGGTATTCCGTTACGGTGACGCCGATCTGCGTCCGGACGAGAAGAACGAATTCGTCACCCTGCCCGAAGGCGAAACGGTCCGCGTCAAGCGCCGCCCCGACGACGAGGCGCGGGTCATGGCCAGTCTTGCCCAGAGCGGCCTGCAACGCATCCCGGCGAACACGCTCAATACCTTCGGCAGTCCGCCCGAAGGCATCCACGGTCTGGCCGACGAGGCGACCTGGGCCGAATTCATGCAGCAGCAGTTGCCGCGCCTGCGCGAAGCCGGCTGGCAAGTCGAATTTCCCGAGGATTTCCGCCACCACGTGGTCGAGGTTGATGCCTGGGACGCCGAACTGATCGAGGCCGACGACGGTTGGTTCGACCTCGACATGGGCATCCTCGTCGAGGGCGAGCGCCTGCCACTGGCCCCGCTGCTGTCCACGCTGTTCCGGCGCGATCCGCGCTGGCTGGAGAGCTACGAACTGTCGCGCATCGCCGACGACGAGCGGATCGAACTGCTGACCCCGGCCGGCAAGCGCCTGCGCGTCCCGGCCGGCCGTATCAAACCGCTGGCGGCGACGTTGATCGATCTGTTCGACGGCTTTGGCGGCGGCCCGACCCTGCGCCTGTCGCGCTTCGACGCGCCGCGCCTGGCCGAACTGACCGACACCAGCCGCTGGGAATTCCGCGGCCAGAACGACGTCCTGGCCCTGGCCGAACGCCTGCAGGCGGCGCAGGGCATTGTCGACATCCAGCCGCCGGCCGGCCTGTGCCTGGAGCTTCGTCCCTACCAGAAGGAGGGTCTGGCCTGGCTGCAGTTCCTGCGCGAGCAGAAGCTGTGCGGCATCCTCGCCGACGACATGGGCTTGGGCAAGACTGCCCAGACCCTGGCCCACCTGCTGCTGGAAAAGGAGCAGGGGCGCCTCGACAAGCCGGCGCTGGTGATCCTGCCGACCTCGCTGATCTTCAACTGGAAGAGCGAGGCGGCGCGCTTCGCCC
This sequence comes from Betaproteobacteria bacterium UBA5582, assembly GCA_002425245.1. Taxonomy (GTDB): domain Bacteria; phylum Pseudomonadota; class Gammaproteobacteria; order Burkholderiales; family Rhodocyclaceae; genus Azonexus. The sequence goes on from DILW01000101.1 coordinate 11,914, forward strand.
CCAGCCTGCGCGTGCTCTCGCTGCACGGCCCGGAGCGCAAGAGCCGGTTTGCCGAGATCGCCGAGCACGACGTGATCCTGACCACCTACCCGCTACTCTGGCGCGACGCCGACGAGTTGATGCAGCACAGCTACCATCTGCTCATCCTCGACGAGGCGCAGACGGTCAAGAATGCCCAGAGCCGCAGCGCCGAAGCGGTGCGCAAGATCGACACCCGGCATCGCCTGTGCCTGACCGGCACGCCGCTGGAAAACCATCTCGGCGAGTTGTGGAGCCAGTTTGATTTCCTGCTCCCGGGCTTCCTTGGCAGCAGCAAGCAGTTCACCCGCCACTGGCGCACGCCGATCGAGAAACAGGCCGATACCGACCGCCGCGACCTGCTCGCCCGCCGCATCCGCCCCTTCATCCTGCGCCGCAAGAAGGAAGACGTCGCCCAGGAACTGCCGCCGAAGACGGTGATCGTGCGCAGCGTCGAACTCGAAGGCGGCCAGCGCGACCTCTACGAGACGGTGCGCGCCGCCATGGATGCCAAGGTGCGCGACGAAATCGCCCAGCGCGGTTTCGCGCGCAGCCAGATCGTCATTCTCGACGCCCTGCTCAAGCTCCGGCAGGTGTGTTGCGACCCGCGCCTGGTCAAGGCGACCTCGGCGCGCAAGGTGACGGAGAGGGCCAAGCTCGACCTGCTCATGGCGATGCTGCCGGAACTGGTCGCCGAAGGCCGGCGCATCCTGGTCTTCTCGCAGTTCACCAGCATGCTCGCCCTGATCGAACAGGAGCTCGACGCCGCCGGCCTCGGCTACGCCAAGCTCACCGGCGACACCGTCGATCGCGAAACGCCGATCCGCGGTTTCCAGGAGGGCGCGGTGCCGATCTTCCTGATCAGCCTGAAGGCCGGCGGCGTCGGCCTCAACCTGACCGCGGCCGACACGGTGATCCATTACGACCCCTGGTGGAATCCCGCGGTCGAGAATCAGGCTACTGACCGCGCCCACCGGCTGGGCCAGGACAAGCCGGTGTTTGTCTATAAACTGATCGTCAGCGGCAGCATCGAGGAGAAGATCCTGGCCTTGCAGGAACGTAAGGCGGAGCTGGCTGCCGGCATTCTTTCCGAAGACCACCAGGTTGACGTCAAGTTCGGCGACGACGATCTGGCCGCCCTGTTCGAACCGCTTCCTGCCTGAGTGCCGGCTTCACCGGGCCAGGCTCGCCCCATTGGGAGTACAGCATGCGCCACCGTTTTCGCCACGTTTTCCTGACTGTCCTGCTGGCCGCCATGACGGTTTCTGCCAGCGCCCAGGAATGGCGTACCGCCCGGGCCAGCCAGGCCGGTTTTGCCGATACCCGTGACGCGGTCGTGCTGGCCATCGAGAATCGCGGGCTGGTGCTCAACTTCACCGGCCACATCAGCGAGATGCTCGACCGTACCGCGGCCGATCTGGGTAAGGCCCGGCGCATCTACGAACAGGCCGAGGTGCTCGAATTCTGCTCGGCCACGGTCTCCCGGCAGATGATGGAAGCTGACCCGCACGAAATCGTCAATTGCCCGTTCACTATTGCCGTCTATGCCCTGGCCGGCGAACCGGGCAAGACCTGGGTGGCTTACCGCAAACCCGCCGGCAAGTCGGCGGCGGTCCTGGAAAAGCTGTTGCGCGACATCGTCGCCGACGCCCTCGACTGAGTTCAGGCCAGTACTGGCGCTGCGCCGATTTGATCGATCAGCCCGGACAGGGCGCAGGCGACTGACTGTTCCCGTACCGCCCGGCGGTCGCCGGCAAAATGGCGGGTGCCGGCGACACAGCCGCCATCCCTGCTGGCCCAGGCAAAGCATACGGTGCCAACCGGCTTGTCCGGGGTGCCGCCCGTCGGGCCGGCGATGCCGGTGATGGCCAGCGACCAGTCGGCTAGGCTGTGGTTCAGGACACCCTGGGCCATTGCCCGGGCGGTCGCTTCCGAAACTGCGCCGTGGCGGGCCAGCGTGGTTTCCGGCACGCCGAGCATGGCGCACTTGGCAGCGTTTGAATAACTGACGAAGCCACGGTCGAACCAGGCGGAGCTGCCGGCGACGGCGGTCAGGGACTGAGCCACCCAGCCACCGGTGCAGGATTCGGCCACGGCAACGCATTCACCCCGCGCCAGCAAGGCCTGACCCAGGCGGGCGGCGAGTTGTTCAAGTTCATTCATGGCGCCATCCTAGCAGCCACCCCCGGCTCATGCACGCTACATTTGGTTACAGAACGGGCACGAAAGCGCGACAGACCCGAAGACGGCGGCGAACTAAACTGCAAGGGCATTGAATCCCTCCTCTCGAATTCCCCCCATTCGAGAACTTCCCACCCCGCCGCTGGCGGGGTTTTTTTTGCGCGTAATCATAAGCCAACCGTTATAATCCGTGCTTTGTCCTTCTTGCATACGGGGTCTTGAGCATGGCCGAGCAACATTCTTCGAAGAGCATCATGTGGGTGGTGATCATCATCGCTGCCGTCCTGATCGCAATCATCTATCCGCTGACCAATAAGTCCTTCGACTCGGCAGCCAGCAGCAACGCCGGTGCCGATGAGGCCGAACTGCGCATCCAGCCGGTTGCCCGCTTCGAACTGGCCAAGGCCGAACCGGAAGCCGCCGGTGGTGCACCGAAGGATGGCCCGACCGTCTATAACAGCGTTTGCGGTGCCTGCCACAACACCGGTGCTGCCGGCGCTCCGAAGCTCGACGACAAGGGTGCCTGGGCGCCGCGCGTCGCTACCGGTGCTGAAGCGCTGTACGCTTCCGTGATCAACGGCAAGGGCGCCATGCCGCCGAAGGGTGGTGCGGGCAAGCTGTCCGACGACGAAATCAAGGGCGCTGTCGATTACATCCTGAGCAAGGTCAAGTAATCCCGACCTCGCGTCGCATGCAAGGGAGGCCGCGGCCTCCCTTTTTCATTTCTTGCCGGCCAGCAGTGCCTTCATTGCATCCAGCCGGGCGCTGCCGGTGGCCTTGTCCGGCGCCGCCGCCTGCTTGCCGCCGATGAAGCGGACGTCATCCTTGCCCATCTCGGCGATGAAGCGCGAGGGCTCGCAGGGAATCAGCTCGCGCGCCTGCTTGCGCTTCTCGCAATAGCTGATGTGCAGAGAACGCTGGGCACGGGTGATGCCGACGTACATCAGCCGGCGCTCCTCCTGCAGTTTCGCCGGATCGAGGGATTCACGGTGGGGCAGGATGCCCTCCTCGACGCCGACCAGGAAGACATGCTTGTACTCCAGCCCCTTGGCTGCATGCAGGGTGGACAGCTGAACCGCATCAACCTCGTCGCTGTTCTGCTTTTCCAGCATGTTGATCAGGGCGATGCTCTGCACCAGATCGATCAGGGTCTTGCCGTCTTCCTCGCCTTTCTTGTTGATCCACTCGGCAAACTCGCCGACGTTGGCCCAACGCGACTGGGCGGTGCGTTGCTCTTCGCTGTCGTAGAGGTAGGTTTCGTAGTCGATTGCCTGCAACAGATCGGGCAGCACCTGCTGCGCCGGCTCTCGCAGCGCCCGGGACTGCATCCGGTTGATGAAGTGGCAGAATTCGAGCAGTGGTTCGAGTTGTCGGGCCTGCACGCGATGGGCGAAGCCTTCCTCGAAGGCGGCATGGAACAGCGAAACATGGCGTTCGCCGGCATAGGTGCCGAGCGCCTGCAGGGTGCCGGCGCCGATCCCGCGCCGGGGCGTGGTCGCCGCCCGGATGAAGGCGGGGTCGTCGTCCTCGTTGGCGAGCAGGCGCAGATAACTGGTGATGTCCTTGATTTCGGCCTTGTCGAAGAAGGACTGACCGCCGGATAGCAGGTAGGGGATCTTGTTGTTGCGCAGCTGGGTTTCGAGCAGGCGCGCCTGGTGGTTGGAGCGGTAGAGGATGGCGTAGTCGCGGAACTTGCCGCGATGCTCGAAGCGGTGCGCCTGCAGCTTCATGACCACGCTTTCGGCCTCGGCCTCGTTGTCCTTGCTGGCGGTGACGTAGATCGGATCGCCATGGCCGAGTTCGGACCACAGGGTCTTGTCGAACAGCTTCTCGTTGTGCGCGATGACGTTGTTGGCCGCTTTCAGGATGCGCACCGTCGAGCGGTAGTTCTGCTCCAGCTTGATGACCTTGAGCGCGGGGAATTCGCTGGGCAGCTTCTTCAGGTTGTCGATGTCGGCGCCGCGCCAGCCATAAATTGCCTGGTCATCATCGCCGACCGCCGTGAACTGGGCGCGGATGCCGGTCAGCAGCTTGAGTAGCTGGTACTGGCAGGCGTTGGTGTCCTGGTATTCGTCGACCAGCAGGTAGCGCAGGCGGTTCTGCCACTTCTCGGCAATCTGCGGATGCTCGCTGAACAGTTTGACCGGCAGCCCGATCAGGTCGTCGAAATCGACTGCCTGGTAAGCCTTCAGGGTCGCCTCGTAGCTCAGGTAGGCGCCGGCGGCCAGCGCCTCGTGCTCGTTGCTCGCCAGGTGGCGGGCGGCCTCGGGCGTGACCAGCGCGTTCTTCCAGTTCGAGATGATGGATTGCAGGCGACGCAGCGTCGCCTTGTCCACCGTCTTCGCGCAGTCACCGATGATGCCGGCACAGTCGGCCGAGTCGAAGATCGAGAAGCGCGGTTTGTAGCCGAGCGCCTTGGCTTCCTCGCGCAGGATGCGTACGCCGAGCGAGTGGAAGGTGGAAATCTGCAACTCGTTGGCCAGCGAGGCGGAGAGCAGCTTGCCGACACGCTCCTGCATTTCCTTCGCTGCCTTGTTGGTGAAGGTGATGGCGGCGATGTTGCGCGGCTGGAAGCCGCAGTCCTGAACCAGATAGGCGATCTTCTGCGTGATCACCCGGGTTTTGCCCGAGCCGGCACCGGCCAGGACAAGCAGGGGGCCGTCGAGGTAGTAGATCGCTTCGCGTTGCTGGGGATTGAGGCCGGACATGACGCCAGGGAAGAACGTGGCTGGAAGGATGTCGAGACGCTGCCCAGTTGAGGTGGCGTCTGACGCGGCCGCGCATTTTACCGCAAGCCCGGGCTCAGACGGATTCGTCGATCTTTCCCGGACGCTTGCTGCGCGTGTCCATGTTCAGCAACAACAGGCCCATCGGCCCCAGGCGGGTCATCTGTGCAGCCAACCCGGCCGCCTGCTGGCGCCGCCGTTCGACGCCCTGGTAAGGGCCGACGCTGGCCGGATCGATTTCGGCCTGGTCCTGCTGCAGGGAGCGTTCACGATCATTGTTCACGCCCTCCATCGGCTCGACCCGGCGTACCGCCTGGGACTGCGCCAGGCGAGCACGTTCCGCCGCTTCCGGCGTGTGCTGCTGCGTGGTCGAGGTCAGGCGGGACGTTTTCATGATCGGGCTCCTGACCCGATCTACGACCCCCCGACGGAAAACTTTAGTACGATGTCAATGAGCAGGGCCGGCTCAGAGTGCGCCGAACACCTTCTTCAACAGCGCGCTGCCCGCGGCTACTGGATTGGCGCGCAATTTGCGCTCCTCTTCGGCGATCATCAGGAACAGGCCGTCCATGGCCTTCTGGGTGACGTAGCTGTCGATATCGGCGTCCTTCTTGTCCACCAGGCCCAGGCTGGCGGCCTGGCCAGCGAACTTGTTGTATTGCTCGGCCAGTTGCAGCTTGCTGGTCGCCGATTTGACCACCGGCTTGAACTTGGCTGCCAGCTGATCGCTGGACGAGCGACGGAAATATTCGGTCACGCTGTCGTCGCCGCCGGTGAGGATGGCCTTGGCGTCCTGTAGCGTCATCCGCTTGATCGAGTCGGAGAGGATGGGCATGGCCAGGGCGACGGCGTTTTCGGCAGCGTGATTCATGGTCTCGACCAACTGGTCGGCCTGCTTGCCCATGCCGAACATGCGCAGGGCGGATTCGGCCTTTTCCAGGTAACCCGGGAGGGGAATCTTGACCTTGGCGTTGCCGAGGAAGCCATCTTTCTGACCGAGCGACGAAACGGCGAACTCGGCGCCCTTGGCCAGCGCCTGACGTACCCCGGCACCGGCATCGGCGTTGGAAATGCTGTCGAGACCGGTGGCCTGAGCGTGGGCCAGGCTGGCGGCGAAGAGCAGACTCAGGAGCAGCAGAAAACGGCTGACGAAGGTGTGCATGGTGTGACTCCTTGGCGAATCAAACGATATCGAGGTGGCCGATGCCACGGGTCAGGTCGCGTTCCTTGGATTCCTTGGCGTGCAGCTTGATCTGCAGGCGCAGATCGTTCAGCGAATCGGCGTTGCGCAGGGCATCCTCGTAGCTGATCCGGCCGGCGTCGTAGAGGTCGAACAGGGCCTGATCGAAGGTCTGCATGCCCAATTCGCGCGACTTCTTCATGATTTCCTTGATCTCCTGGACCTCGCCACGGAAGATCAGGTCGGCGATCAGCGGCGAGTTGAGCATCACTTCGACTGCCGCCACCCGGCCCTTGCCGTCCTTCTTCGGCAGCAGGCGCTGCGAGACCATGGCGCGGATGTTGAGCGACATGTCCATCAGCAGTTGCTGGCGGCGCTCTTCGGGGAAGAAGTTGATGATCCGGTCGATCGCCTGGTTGGTGCTGTTGGCGTGCAGGGTGGCCAACGCCAGGTGGCCAGTTTCGGCAAAGGCGATGGCGTAGTCCATGGTGTTGCGATCACGGATTTCACCCATCAGGATGACGTCCGGTGCCTGGCGCAGGGTGTTCTTCAGCGCCGGTCCCCAGTCGTCGGTATCGACGCCGACCTCGCGCTGGGTGACGATGCAGTTCTTGTGCTCGTGGACGTATTCGATCGGGTCTTCGATGGTGATGATGTGGCCGTAGCTGTTCTCGTTGCGGTAGTCGACCAGCGCTGCCAGCGAGGTGGTCTTGCCGGTGCCGGTGCCGCCGACGAAGATGATCAGGCCGCGCTTGGTCATCGCCAGATCCTTGACCACCGACGGCAGGCCGAGATCGTCCAGGGTCGGGATGGTCATGTTGATGGTCCGGCAGACGACGGCGACCCGCCCCTGCTGAACCAGCGCATTGACCCGGAAACGGCCGATACCGGTTGGCGAGATGGCGAAGTTGCATTCACGCGAAGCTTCGAATTCCGCCGCCTGACGATCGTTCATGATCGCCCGAGCCAGTTCTGCCGTGTGCTGCGAGGTCAGCACCTGGTTGGAAACCGGGGTGATCTTGCCGTCAATCTTGATCGCCGGCGGAAAGCCCGACGTGATGAACAAGTCCGAACCACGCTTCTGCGCCATCAGGCGTAGAAGATCGTGCATGAATTTCATTGCCTGATCGCGTTCCATGTATTTCCCCGATTCGTTTGGCCGGCATCAGGCCGGGAAGGCATCCTTGTTCGCGGCGCGCAGGCGAGCCTCGGAACTGGATATCGAGTTGCGCCGGACCAGATCAATCAGGCACTGGTCCAGCGTCTGCATGCCTTGGGACTGGCCGGTCTGGATTGCCGAGTACATCTGCGCCACCTTGTTCTCACGGATCAGGTTGCGGATGGCCGGCGTGCCGATCATGATTTCGTGCGCTGCCACCCGCCCCTGTCCGTCCTTGGTCTTGAGCAGGGTCTGCGAGATGACGGCGCGCAGCGATTCGGACAGCATGGCGCGCACCATTTCCTTTTCCTCGGACGGAAAGACGTCGATGATCCGGTCGATGGTCTTCGCTGCCGACGAGGTGTGCAGGGTGCCGAACACCAGGTGGCCGGTCTCGGCCGCGGTCAGCGCCAGGCGGATGGTTTCCAGGTCGCGCATTTCGCCAACCATCACCACGTCCGGATCTTCGCGCAGCGCCGAACGCAGGGCGTTGGAGAAGGACATCGTCTGCGGCCCGACCTCGCGCTGGTTGATCAGGCATTTCTTCGATTCGTGCACGAATTCGATCGGGTCCTCGATCGTCAGGATGTGCGCGTAGCTGTTTTCGTTGACGTGGTTGACCATCGCCGCCAGGGTGGTCGATTTGCCCGAGCCGGTGGGGCCGGTGACCAGCACGATGCCGCGCGGGTATTCAGAGATGTCCTTGAATATCTTTGGGCAATTCAGGTCTTCCAGCGACATCACCTTGGTCGGAATGGTCCGGAAAACTGCCGCCGCACCCCGCTGCTGATTGAAAGCATTGACCCGGAAACGTGCCAGGTTGGGGATTTCGAAGGAGAAGTCGCACTCCAGCGTTTCCTCGAAAGTCTTGCGCTGGCTGTCGTTCATGATGTCGTACACCATGCTGTGTACGTCCTTGTGTTCCATCGGCGGCAAGTTGATGCGACGTACATCGCCGTGAACCCGAATCATCGGCGGCAGGCCTGCCGAGAGGTGCAGGTCGGAGGCCTTGTTCTTGACGCTGAATGCCAGCAGTTCGGTGATGTCCATGCAGTTGGTCCTTGCAGCCCGTGTATACTTAGGTTGATCGAAATTCCCGTTGGATTATGAGCGCATTCGCCGACAACCTGCAAGCCGTAAGGCAGCGCATTGCGCGGGCTGCGAGCGCTGCCGGGCGCGATCCCGAAAGCATAATCCTGCTCGCCGTGAGCAAGACCAAACCGCTGGCCGATGTGCTCGAAGCCGTGCGCGCCGGTCAGACCGATTTTGGTGAAAATTACGTCCAGGAAGGCGTGGACAAGCGCCTGGCGGCGGGGCACGAGTTGCCGCTGGTCTGGCATTTCATCGGTCCGCTGCAGAGCAACAAGACGCGCCTGGTGGCCGAAAATTTCGACTGGGTCCATTCGATTGACCGGTTGAAGATCGCCGAGCGCCTGTCGCAGCAGCGTCCCCCGCATCTGCCGCCGCTGTCGGTCTGCGTCCAGGTCAATGTCTCCGGTGAGGCCAGCAAGAGCGGCTGCTCGCCCGCTGCTGCCGCTGACTTGTGCCATGCCGTTGCCGGCCTGCCCGGCTTGCGGCTGCGTGGCTTGATGGCGATCCCCGAAGCGAGCGACGACCCGGTCGCGCAGCGGCAGCCGTTTCGCGAACTGCGCCGGATTTACGAACAACTGCAAGGCGAGGGCCTGGCCCTCGATACCCTGTCCATGGGCATGTCCCACGATCTTGAAGCGGCCATTGCCGAAGGTGCCACCCTGGTACGCGTCGGTACGGCCCTCTTTGGTGAAAGAAACTACGCATGAAGATCCTTTTCCTCGGCGGCGGCAACATGGCCAACGCCCTGATCGGCGGCATGGTCAAGCAGGGCTTTGCGGCCACCGACATCCATGTCATCGACCCCGGCGCCGACGCCCGTCAGCGGCTTGCCGCCAGCTATGGGGTGAGCTGTCACGGCTCGGCGGCGGAAGCGCCGACGGCGCCGGATGTTCTGGTCCTGGCGGTCAAGCCGCAGCAGATGCGCGAAGCGCTAGCACCGCTCGCCGGTCGTCTTGGCCAGGCGCTGGTGGTCAGCATCGCCGCCGGCCTCGGCATGGCGGCCCTGTCGCGCTGGCTGGGCGGACACCGACGGATCGTGCGCAGCATGCCGAACACGCCGGCCCTGGTCGGTGCCGGCATCACCGGCCTGTGCGCCTTGCCGGAAGTTGATGCGGTCGGCAAGGCACTCGCCGAGCGCGTCCTGCGCGCCGTCGGCAGCACCGTCTGGATCGATGACGAAGCGCAGATGGACGGGGTTACTGCCATTTCTGGCAGCGGTCCGGCCTACGTTTTCCTGTTCATCGAAGCCCTGCAGCAGGCCGCCGGCGAACTCGGCTTCACCTCCGAACAGGCGCGCCAGCTTGCCATCGAAACGGTGCAGGGTGCAGCCAAACTCGCGGCTACCTCGGACGAACCGGCAGCCATCCTGCGCGAACGCGTCACTTCCAAGGGTGGCACCACCGAGGCGGCGCTCAAGGTCATGCTCGAACGCGGCGTCCGCGAAGGCATCGTCGCCGGCTGCCTGGCCGCCGAAGCGCGTGGCCGCGAACTCGGACGCCTGCTCGGGGAGGACGCGTGATGCAGGCGCTCCTCTTCCTGGTCAACGCCGTCATCGGCTTCTTCTGTACCCTGCTGCTGCTGCGCTTCATGATGCAGATGGCGCGGGTCTCGTTCGCCGGCCAGCTCGGCGATTTCGTGATCAAGCTCACCAACTGGGCGGTCAAGCCCTTGCGTCGCATCGTTCCCGGCGTCGCCGGGGTGGACTGGGCCAGCCTGATCGCCGCGCTGTGGTTGCAACTGGCCCAGGCCGGCCTGCTGCTGGCGCTGGCCCCGGTCGAACTCGGGGCCGACACGGTCGGCACCCTGCTGATGATCCTGATGCTGGCCGTCCGCGGCCTGATCCGCCTGGCCATCTACATCGTCATCGGTGCCGTCCTCCTGCAGGCGGTACTGTCCTGGGTCAATCCCTACTCGCCGCTGGCGCCGACGGTGAACCAGCTGTCCCGACCCTTCCTCGACCCGATCCGCCGCTTCGTGCCGACGATTTCCGGCATCGACCTGTCGCCGCTGGTGCTGATCCTGCTGCTGAATGTGCTCCTGATGTTTGTCTGAGCATGCCGGACTGGTATCGTCCGGGTCGCGACGGCAAGCTCACGCTGACCCTGCACATCCAGCCGGGGGCCAAACGGAGCGAGGTCGCCGGCATCCATGGCGAGGCGCTGAAGATCCGTCTGGCCGCTCCGCTGGTGGATGGCAAAGCCAACGAGGCCCTGCTGCGCTTCATTGCCGAGCGGCTCGAACTGCCGCGCGCGGCAGTAATTCTGAAGAGTGGCCAGAGTTCCCGGCACAAGTTGGTTGAAGTTCAGGGCTGTGACGAGGCCCGCGTCAGAGCGCTGATCGCCTGAGCGGGCCCCGCCCGGTCTACTTCGCCTTGGCCGGGCTGGCGCTGCCGCCGGTGGTCAGCTCGGCGCGCAGCTTGTCCACGCTTTTCTGGCCGAAGCCCTTGACCTTGGCCAGGTCGTCGACCGATTTGAACGGGCCGTTCTTGTCGCGGTGCTCGACGATCGCCCGCGCCTTGCCCGGACCGATGCCCTTGACCGCGTCGAGCTCGGCTTCCGTGGCAGTATTGATGTTGACTGCAGCAACCGCCACGCCGATCCCAGCCAGCATGCCGAACAACAGGGTAGTGATGCGTTTCATCTGAAGCTTCCTCCTGAGTATCGTTGGTTTGCAAAGTGAACACAGCAAAAGCGCTGCACAAAATATTCTATATGAATATGACAATGTACTCGTAGGCAATAAAAAGCGGCCCGCAGGCCGCTTGTTGCGGTGAGTTCGCCTAGAAGACGAGGCGTCCGTCCACCAGTGTCCGGCGGACCTGTCCACGCATCGGATAACCCAGCCAGGGCGAATTCTTGCCCCGGCTGCGCAGCGATTCCGGGGTCAGCGTCCACTCCGCCTGCGGATCGAAGATGCAGATGTCGGCTGCCGCGCCGACGGCCAGGGTGCCGCGGTCGAGGCCGATGATGGCGGCCGGCGCGCAGGTGATGCGGGCGAGCGCGGCGGCCAGCGGCAGGCTTTCCTGTTCGGCCCATTTCAGCGTCAGCGGCAGCAGTACTTCGAGGCCGGTTGCGCCCGGCTTGGCTTCGCCGAAGGGGACCAGCTTGTCGTCGGCGCCGACCGGCGTGTGGTCCGAGCAGACGGCGGCGAAGCCCTGGGCAGCCGCTGCTGACAGGGCAGCGCGATCGTTCCGGGTACGCAGCGGTGGCAGGAAGCGGGCGTGGGTATCGAAAAAGCCGATGTCGTTCTCGGTCAGCAGGAGATGGTGCACCCCGATGTCGAAGCTGACCGGCAAGCCTTCGGCCATCGCCGCCTTGGCCAGGTCGACGCCGGCCGCCGACGACAGCCGGGTCAGATGCACGCGGCAGCCGGTATCGCGCACCAGTTGCACGATGGTGGCGATGGCGATGGTTTCTGCGGCGACCGGAATGCCGGCCAGGCCGAGGCGGGCGGAAACTTCGCCGTCGTGGGCGATGCCGTTGCGCGACAGCCAGTGGTCCTGCGGATGCAGGAAGACCGGAAAATCGAAGCTGGCGGCGTACTCCAGGGCGCGCAGCAGGGCCTCGGTATCGACCACCGGCACCTTGGCCTGCGAAAAAGCGACGCAACCGGCCTTCTTCAGTCCGGCCAGTTCGGACAGGCGCTCGCCTTGCAGGCCCAGGGTCAGCGCGCCGAGCGGCAAGACGCGGGCCTTGCGGATTTCCTTGGCGCGATGCACCAGGCGGTCGGCCAGTTCCGGCTCGTCGAGCGGCGGATCGGCGTCGGGCGGCACGACCACGCTGGTCACACCGCCGGCCACGGCGGCCGCCAGTTCGGCTTCGATCGAGTTGAGGCGGGCGCCCAGATCGATCAGGCCGGGGCAAACCACGCAGCCGGCCGCGTCAATGGTTTGTTCGGCGACGAAGCCGGCCGGTGCGGCGCCGACGGCGGCGATCCGGCCATCGACGACGTAGAGGTCGGCCCGGTCAAGGTCAAGGCCGGAGGCCGGATCGACGATGCGGCCGTGTTCAATCAGGATGTTCATGTCAGTTCCCTGCAACGATGCTCATCACCGCCATGCGCACGGCGATACCGAAGGTGACCTGGGGCAGGATCACCGCCTGCGGCCCGTCGGCCACCGCCGAGTGGATCTCGACGCCGCGGTTCATCGGCCCCGGATGCATGACGATGGCGTCCGGCTTGGCCAGCGCCAGTTTCTGCGGGGTCAGGCCGTAGTGGCGGAAATACTCGCCAGCCGACGGCAGCAGGGCGCCGTTCATGCGTTCGTTCTGCAGGCGCAGCATGATCACCACGTCGCAATCCCTGAGGCCTTCTGCCATGTCGTGGAAGACATGCACGCCGAGCTTGTCGAGGTGCTTGGGCAGCAGCGTTTCCGGGCCGATGGCGCGGACTTCGGGGACGCCCAGCGTGGTCAGCGCGTGGATGTCGGAGCGGGCGACGCGCGAATGCAGGATGTCGCCGACGATGGCCACGCGCAGGTTGGAAAAATCCTGCTTGTAGTGGCGGATGGTGTACATGTCGAGCAAGCCCTGCGTCGGGTGCGCGTGGCGGCCGTCGCCGGCATTGACGACGTGGATGTCGTCGCGGCCGATGCGGCGCAGGTGTTCGGCGATCAGGTAGGGCGCGCCGGAGGAGGCGTGGCGGACGACGAACAGGTTGGCGTGCATCGCGCACAGGTTGTCGATGGTGTCGAGCAGGGTCTCGCCCTTGGCCGTCGACGAACGGCCGATGTCGAGGTTGATGACGTCGGCGCTCAAACGCTTGGCGGCAATCTCGAAGGTGGTGCGGGTGCGTGTCGAGTTCTCGAAGAACAGGTTGAACACGCTCTTGCCGCGCAGCAGCGGCACCTTCTTCACCTCGCGCGCCGACACTTCCATGAAGGAGGCGGCGGTATCGAGAATTTGCGTCATGATGGCGCGCGGCAGACCCTCGGTCGACAGCAGGTGGGTCAGCTCGCCGTTCGCGTTCAACTGCGGGTTATGCATTTTCCAGCCTCCAGGCGAGTTGGCCCTGTTCCTGTTTCTCCAGCACCAGGCTTTGTTCCGGCGCCAGCTCGACCGCCCACACCTGCCAGGTGGCGGCCACCGGCAGCTCGCGGCCACCGCGGTCGGCGAGCACGGCCAGCGACACCGAGGCCGGACGCCCGTAGTCGAACAATTCGTTGATCGCCGCCCGGGTCGTCCGCCCGGTATAGAGCACGTCATCGACCAGGACGATGTGCCGGCCTTCGATCTCGAACGGGATCAAGGTCGGTTTGACCTGCGGGTGCAGGCCCTTCTCGGCGAAATCGTCGCGGTAGAAGGAAACGTCGATCAGGCCGATTTCCTGATCGAGGCCGAGCAGCTCGCCGAGACGCTCGGCGATCCAGGCGCCGCCGCTGTAGATCCCGACCAGCACGGGATCGTTCGGCAACAGGGGGCGGATCAGTTCGGCCAGTTGCCGGCACTGGGCTTCGGCATCGGGCAGGGGGTCAGTGGGCAGCATGCGGCAGACTTTCGAACCAGGTTTGAAGAATCAGTTGGGCGGCGACCGCGTCGAGCAGCGGCTTCGCCGACTTGGCATTGCGTCCGGTCTCGCGCAGGCGCGCCTCGGCGTCGAGCGAGCTGAGCCGCTCGTCGGCCATGGCAACCGGAAGATTGAAACGTTTCTGCAGACGTTCGGCGAACTTCGTCGCCAGCCGGGTCATCTCGTGCGGGGTGCCGTCGGCGTGGGTCGGCAGGCCGACCACCAGTTGCTCCGGCTGCCATTCGGCAATCAGCTTGCCGATCGCGGCGAAGCGCTCGTCGTTCGACTCGGCACGGATCACCGTCAGCGGATGCGCCGAGGCCAGCAGCGTCTCGCCGGTCGCCACGCCGATGCGCTTCTCGCCGAAGTCGAAGGCCAGCACCGTACCCACGCTAGGCGTGCCCGGCGATGTCGGAGAGTTGGGAAAAACTGATGCCCAGCTTCTGCATGGCCGCCGGCAGACGCTCTTCCGGCGGCAGGTCGAAGAGGATGCCGGCGCGCGCCGGCACGGTCAGCCAGGAGTTCTGCGCCAGTTCATCCTCGAGTTGCCCGGCGTCCCAGCCGGCGTAGCCGAGCGAAACGATGATCTCGTCGGGCAGGCCGTCCTTGGCCACCGCCGCGAGCACGTCGCGCGAGCTGGTCAGGCCGATCTCGCCGGTGATCGCCAGCGTCGACTGCCAGTGGCCGACCGGCCGATGCAGCACGAAACCGCGGTCGAGCTGCACCGGCCCGCCGAAATACACCGGCAGGCGGGCCAGCGACGGCTGCTCCAGCTTGATGTCGATCTTCTCGAACAGGCCGGCCAGGTCCATATCGATCGGCCGGTTGACGATGATGCCCAGCGCCCCGTTCTCGTTGTGCTCGCAGATATAGACGAGCGCATTCGAGAAATAGGGATCTTCCAGCGCCGGCATGGCGATCAGAAAGTTGTCGGTCAGGTTGACGTTGTCCATGGCCGGGATTTTAAAGGAAAACACTGCCACCTCGCCGCTTCGTCGACGATGGAGCAGGGCGCAACTGTCATGGGTCGGTAACAGGACTGAATTAATCTGGCCTACCTTCGCTTCCCCCTGGGCGCCGCCCCTCGATGTCTAGCACCTTCATTCCCCGTTTCCGTCTGCCTGTTCCCGCCGAGCCATTTGTCCGGCGCAGCGGCCAGTTCGCCGTCATCCTCGTAGCCGCTGGCGCCTGCTGGCTGCTTGCCGGCCTGCTATGGGGGTTCACGCACAGTACGCCGGGCCCGGTCGAACTGCCCGATCGCCGCCCCGGGCCGGTCGGCGAACGGTTGGCCGGCCAGCTTCGCTTCGCCGGCCCAGCGGTGGCGGCCGTCGTGCCGGCCAACTTGATGCTGGTCGGCGTCAGCGCCTCGGCCGATGCCGGGCAGGCACGCGCCCTGATCCGGCGCGAGGGCGAAAGCCAGTTACTGGTCCTGGCCATCGGCGACGAAGTCAGCCCCGGCCTGCGCCTCACCCGGATCCAGGTCGACCGGGTACAACTCTCCGGCCCCGGCGGCGACAGCCTGCTGGTGCTCCCCAAAGTCGACACGGCGCCGCCGGCAAGCTCCACCAATGACTGATCCCATCCTCACCGGCCGCCGTGCCGGGCTCGCTTGCGCCTGCCTGTTCGCCGCCCTGCTTGCCAGCTCCGCACAGGCAGCGGCGCCGGCTGCCGCGGCGGAACCGCTGACCATCAACTTCGTCGGTGCCGACATCCACTCGGCGGTCAAGGCCATCGGCCAGATGACCGGCCGCAATTTCGTCATCGACCCGCGGGTCAAGGGGCTCATCAATATCGTCTCCGGCCGCCCGGTCAGCCCCGAAACGGCTTACCAGACGCTGCTCGCCGCCCTGCGCCTGCAGGGCTTCGCGGTGGTCGAAGGGCGCAACGTCACGCGCATCCTGCCCGAGGCCGACGCGCGCAGCCAGGCCGGCCCGGTCAATGCCGCCGGCGGCGAGCAGATCAGCACCCAAGTCTTCCACATCCGTCACGAATCGGCGCCGCAACTGGTCAATGCGCTGAAGCCGCTGATCGGCGCCAACCAGTCGATCACCGCCAACGTTGCCAGCAACACCCTGCTCATTTCCGAATCGGCCGACAACCTGCGTCGGATCGGCCAGATCATCGCCGCCATCGACGTTCCCCAGGGCAACGACCCGCAGATGGTCACCCTGCGCCACGTCTCGGCACTGGAAGTCGGGCGCAACCTGCAGCAGTTGTTCCCCGCCAGCAGCAGCGGCGGCGGCCTGAACGTGACCACCGACCTGCGCGGCAACCGGCTCTTCCTGCGCGCCGACAACCCCGGCTTGCAAGTGCGGGCGGCAGCCATGGCCGCCGCCATGGACAAGCCCGAATCCGGGCTGGGCAACATCCGGGTGGTCTATCTCAAGCACGGCGACGCGGTACACATGGCGCAGACCCTGCGCGCCATCCTCGGTGCCGAAACCGGCAACCAGACGCAGCCGGCGCCCAGCCAGCCAGCCCCAACCGGCACTGCCAATGCCGCGCAGAACACCGCCAACGCGGCCGCGCCGGTCGCTGCCGCGAGCATGGCCAGCACCGCCGCGCCAAGCGCCAACGCCTTGCTGCCGGGCAGCACGATCCAGGCCGACCCGGCCAGCAACGCGCTGATCATCACCGCCCCGGACAGCGTCTTCGCCAACTTGCAGAACGTCATCGCCATGCTCGACCGGCGCCGTGCCCAGGTGCACATCGAAGCCCTGATCGTCGAGCTGAGCGCCGAACGCGCCGCTGAATTCGGCATCCAGTGGCAGGACCTGAGCGGCCTCTCGAAGAACGGCGTGCGCGCCATCGGCGGCACCAACTTCGGCGGCACCGGCCAGAACATCATCTCGGCTGCGACCAGCATCGGCAGCCTGGGCGGCGGCCTGAACTTCGGCGTGGTCAACGGCACCATCAACGTCCCCGGCCTCGGCGCCATCACCAACCTCGGCCTGCTCGCGCGCTTCCTGGAAAGCGAGACGCAGGCCAACATCCTGTCCACGCCGAGCATCATGACCCTGGACAACGAGGAAGCGAAGATCGTCATCGGCCAGAACCTGCCCTTCGTCACTGGCGCCTACAGCACCACGGCCGGCAGCGGCACGGTGACGCCGTTCCAGACCTACGAGCGCCGCGACGTCGGCCTGACCCTGCGCGTCCGGCCGAAAATCACCGAAGGCGGCGTCGTCCACATCCAGATCTACCAGGAAGCCTC
>DILW01000091.1 GCA_002425245.1 Betaproteobacteria bacterium UBA5582
TATTTTTATAAACAACCCGCCCCCCCCCGAGCCCTCCCCCCTTCCCCCCCCCCCCCCCCTTCCGACCCCGTGCAGGCGAGCGGTTTCCCCCCGAAGGTCGAGCCGTGGTTACCCGGCCCGAACAGCCCGGCAGCGCGGCCGCCGGCCATGCAGGCGCCGATCGGCACGCCGGAACCGAGGCCCTTGGCCAGCGTCGCGACGTCCGGCTGGACGCCGACCTGCTGGTAACCGAACCACTTGCCGGTGCGGCCCATGCCGCACTGCACTTCGTCGCAGATCATCAGCCATTCGTGGGCGTCGCAAATCTCGCGCACGCCGCGGTAGTAGGCCGCGTCGCGCAGATGGATGCCGCCCTCGCCCTGAATCACTTCCAGCATCACGCCGACGATGTTGCGGTGGTGCTCGGCGACCGCGCGGATGGCATCGAGATCGCCGTAGGGAACGCGGACGAAGCCGGCGACCAGCGGCTCGAAGCCAACCTGCACCTTGTAGTTGCCAGTCGCCGACAGGGTCGCCATGGTCCGTCCGTGGAAGGACTTGTCCATGACGATAAGGGTCGGCAGCTCGATGCCCTTCTTGTGGCCGTAAAAACGCGCCAGCTTGATCGCCGCCTCGTTGGCTTCGCAACCGGAATTGCAGAAAAACACTTCCTGCATGCCGGACAGCGCGCACAGCTTGTCGGCCAGCTTGTCCTGGCCGGTGACGCCGTAGAGGTTGGAGGTGTGGATCAGGCGCCCGGCCTGTTCGGCGATCGCCGCGACCAGTTTGGGATGGGCGTGGCCCAGGGTATTGACGGCGATCCCGGACAGCGCATCCAGGTACTCGCGGCCCTCGGTATCGGTGACCCGGCTGCCCTTGCCATGGCTGAAAGCCACCGGCAGGCGGGCGTAGGTGTTCATGACATGCGACATGAGGCAAACCCTAAAAAACGAAAACGGCGGCCATCGCCGCCGGAACGATCGCAACGCGGACCGGCAAAAAACTCCGGAAAGAGTTGCAGAAAGCTGAATGTTAAGTGAAAAATAGCGCCTTGTATAGAACGGCCACACCATGCGAATCGCCATATTCAACCAGAAAGGCGGCGTCGGAAAGACGACCACCACGCTCAACCTCGGGGCCGCCCTGCATCGTTCGGGAAACGCTCCGCTCCTCATCGATCTCGATCCGCAGGGGCACTTGTCGAGCATCCATGGTCAGACGCCGCTCGACGCCGGACAAAGCCTGTTCGCCTTCTTTCAGGACCTGCGCGCGCTGCAGGAACTGGAGGTGGACTGGGAGCACATCGGCCGGCTGATCCCCGCCCACCAGCAACTGATCAAGGTCGATTCGATTTTCGGCAAGGGCCCGGCCATCCTCAACAAGCTGCGCCACGGCCTGGATGTCCTTGAAGACGCCCAGCCGGACAGGCATTGCCTGATCGACTGCTGCCCCTACATCGGCGTGCTCGCGCTGAATGCCATTTTTGCCTGCGACTGCCTGATCATCCCGGTATCGACCGACTACCTGTCGCTGCAGGCCGCCGACCACATCACCCGTACCCTGCAGGTGCTCGAACCGGTGATGAAACGCCGCCTGCCCCGCTACTATCTGCTGACCCGTTTCGACCGCCGCCGCCGCATGAGCGACGACGTGCGCAACCGACTGCTGGAGCGCTACGGCGACGAAGTTCTCGACACGCTGATCTCGGAGAATGTCACGGTCGCCGAAAGCCCGTCGCTGAACCAGGACGTCTTCCGCCACAACGCCAGCAGCACCGGCGCCCGCGACTACGCCAAACTGTTCGACGAACTGCTTGAACGGGGCAGCCTGCCGGTCACGAAGCGCTGATCAGATCAACCACGTCCTCGTAGTTGATCGACCCGAGCCGGCCGTTCATGCTCACTTCCTGGTGCCGGCATTCGAGGATTTCGCAGCGGTTGTAGATCTGCTCGACCTTGCGTCTGGCCTCTTCCTCGTCCCGACCGAAAAGGGACAGGTGCTCGACGATCACGCCGCTGCGCGTCCGGATCCGGAAAAGATATTTACTCATCGTTCCAGCCAGCATAAAACCCCCGACAGATCAGCGCTGTAGGGTGAGTATATGCAGCAGTTTCGAGAAATACAATCGATTCTTGTTAGCTCGCCTCGCGGATTCAGGAAGCCGGTGTTGTCGGATTTGACCTGCTTCCGTCGCTACGCCCGGAAAAGGCCGAAACCAGGCGGTCCATGAAAGCGAACAGGAGTTCGACGCTGTAGCCGGCCAGGAACGCCAGGGCGAACGGAGTCAGCGACACCAGCGTGGCCGAACCGTCGCTGGCGATGCCAAACCAGCCGATCACCAGCCCGGACAGGCCACCGGTGTAGATGCGCACCTGATACAGCCGGCTGACGACGTGGGTACGGGTTTCGATGCTGCTCGCCAAGGCCCGCAGCACGTGCAGGCAACTGCCGAGCAGGCCGTAGAGCAGCGGCAGCAAATAGAGTTCGATGCATTCCTTGGCCAGGCTGGCTTCCAGCCTGGCCTTGCGCAGGGTGGTGAAGGGGCTGGCGCCGTCGGCGGCAGGCTCGGCCTGCCCGATCCCCGGCAGCAGTCCGCGCCAGATACCGTTCCAGCGATCCAGGGCCTCGACACGGATGCCCAGTTCGAGGTCGAGCTGAGCGCCGTCGGCCTCCAGTTGCAGCAGCTCGGCGTCGCTCTCCGCGCCGCCTGCTTTCCTCAACCGCGCGCCCTGCTCGCCCAGCTGTTCGGCCTGGGAAATCAGCTGCGCCGACTGCGCTTCCAGGCGCGAACCGATCACCCAGTACATCTGCACCGCCAACAGCAGCACCAGCACGGCGAAGGACATCAGCGAAAAACGGTAGATCGAACGTTCGGCGTGGGTAGTCAGGCGAGGGCCGAGCAAGCGGTCGAGCGGACCTGCGAGGAATCCTCGCCGCCCCTGGCGGGCCATGGTCGCTTCGATGCTGGCCGGGGAAACCGGGTGCACAGCGCGGGCCAGTGCCCGGAAGGCGATCCAGAAACGGGTTTTTTCCTCCACCGTTGGCGGAAGCTCCAGGGGTCGCCAGGTGCCCGCCTCGACGATGGTGGTCAGCACCGATTCCGTCAGCTCGATACCGTTGGCCGAAGCATAGGCCAGCAACAACTCGGCTTCGCCGATGGCGCGCTGCAGTTCCTGATCGCTCGCTACCACCGGCATCATTTCACCGTGATCGAGTAACGGCAGGGCTGCGGATTTTCGCTCCCGCACATGACCGGCGTATTGTCGGCATAGACCACCGCCACCCGCCAGCGGCCGGGTCCGGGTCTGGCCTTGTGGCTCCAGGTGCGCCAGTCGAAATGGCCGCGCACGGCGACTTCCTGGCGCAAGGCGCCGAGCTTTTCGCGGCTGCCGGCATCGAGGGCGATCGAATCGGTCATCTCGGTCACGCCCTCGGCCGAAACCCCGGCATAGCTCTCGCGGAACCAGCGATGGCGGATCGGCAGGCGACCGGCCGTCTCCAGCCGGTTCAAGGCAGCTTCGCCGGCATGAATGCGCATCCACAGGACCAGCGGCACATAGGCACGGGCCTGCTGCTGGGCACCGATGACGTTTCTGGAAGCGGCATCGACCCGCTGCGCCCACTGCACTTCGGTGATTTCAATCAGCGGAAGCGCCGCCGCGTCGGCCGTTTCGGCAGCGACACCGCTGGCTGCCAGCAAGCAGCCCAGCGCGAGTGCAAGCTGAGTTCTCACCGCGTCCCCTCTATCGAGCTCAAAGGAGCGACGATAGGCCGCGGCAAGGACAATGTCAATTACATAGCAGACCGGTCATTCTCCGCCGTCGCCTGCAGCAAGCGAACCTCACGCTGCGGGAAGGGAATCTCCACGCCGTGCTGGCGAAACGCGCGCCAGATGGCGAGGTTGATCTCGGAGACGACGTTCATCTTGCCGTTTTCCGGATCGAGCACCCAGAAACCCAGTTCGAGATTGATGCTGCTGTCGGCGAACTGGGTCAGCATCACCGCCGGCGGCGGATCGACCAGGACGCGCGGCTGCGCCTGGGCGGCCTCGACCATCAGGCGCATCGCCAGTTCGAGATCGCTGTTGTAGGCCACGCCCAGCGTGGTGCTCAGGCGCAGACGATTGTCCGAATAGGTCTGGTTCTGGACCACGCTGCTGATCAGCGTCTCGTTGGGAACGATGAATTCGGTCCCGCCCGGGTGGCGGATGACCGTGTAGCGGGTGGTGATCTGGTTCACCACGCCGCTATCGGCACCGACCTGCACGATGTTACCAATGCGGATCGAGCGGTCGAGCAGGATGATGAAACCGGAAACGTAGTTGCTGGCGATCTTCTGCAGACCAAAGCCGAGGCCGACGCCGAGCGCACCGGTAAACACCGACAGCGCGGTCATGTCGATACCGACCATGGACAGGCTGAACAGCACCGCAATCACCGTCAGCAGCGCCTTGGCGACACGCACGCCGACGATGCGCAGGTTGCCGTCGAGCGTCTGCATGCGCATCAGGCGTGCCTCGATGACACCGGCAACCCACAGGGCGAAAACGACCGTCAGGAAGACGGTGACCAGGCCGCTGAGGATCAGCCACAGGTTCAGTTGCTGCTTGCCGATGCTGAACTGGAACTGGGCCAGGGCGTCGATGACCAGCGGCGCCAGGTCGGTGATGTAGAGGGCCATCCAGCCCCAGACCAGGGTGGCGATCAGGCGCTCCCAGGAGGTCAGCCAGCTGGCGCCGGGAAAAGCCTGGCGCAGCACATAGACGACGCTGCGCACGAGCGCCATCGAAGCCAGCAAGGACATCGCCACGTGCAACACGCTGACCGGCAGCTGCCCCTTGAGCGCGGTATGAGCGACGGCGACGAGGAACAGCGCCGACAGCGGGAAAGCCAGCCGGCTGCCGACCTGGCGGAAGCGGTCGGTCGCCGTTTCCGGATGCGTGGCCCGCCACCAGCGGGCAATTCCCCAGGCCAGCACGAGGCAGGCGAACAGTGCGGCCAATTGCCAGACGAACAGCGGATCGCGGAAATCGGCAAGCAGTTTGCCGATCAGGCTGAGCGCCTGACGCGTGGAATCATCCATGCTGCTTCTCCAGAACGGCGGCGAAGAAACCGTCGGTATCGTGGCGATGCGGCAAAAGATGGAGCATGTCGCCGGTCAGCTCGACGCCCTGGCGGGCCAGGATCGGCGCCACCGGCACCAGGGCAAAGGCCGGATGCGCGGCCAGGAAGGCGTCGACAACCCGCTCGTTTTCCTCGGCCAGCAGGCTGCAGGTGGCATAGACCAGCCGCCCGCCGGGGCGGACCAGGCTGGCCGCCGCTGCCAGGATGGCAGCCTGCTTGGCGCTCAGTTCGGCAATCGCCGCCGCATCCTGGCGCCATTTCAGGTCGGGATTGCGGCGCAAGGTGCCGAGGCCCGAGCACGGCGCATCGACCAGCACCCGATCAACCTTGCCGGCCAGGCGTTTGATTTTCTGGTCGCGCTCGTGCTCGATGCGCACCGGGTGCACGTTCGACAGGCCGGAGCGCGCCAGGCGCGGCTTGAGCTTGCTCAGGCGCCGCTCGGATACGTCGAGGGCATACAGACGGCCGGTGTTGCGCATCTGGGCGCCGAGCAGCAGCGTCTTGCCGCCGGCACCGGCGCAGAAATCGACGACCATTTCGCCACGCTTGGCCTCGACCAGCAGGCCGAGCAACTGACTGCCCTCGTCCTGGACTTCGAAGCTGCCGTCGAGGAAAGCCGGATGCTTCGCCAGTGCCGGCTTGTCGCGCAGGCGCACGGCCAGTGGCGACAGCGCGCCGGGCTGGGCGGCGATACCGGCTTCGGCGAGCCGGGCGAGCAGCGCCGGCCGATCACATTTCAGACTATTCACGCGCAGGTCCAGCGGCGCCGGCCGGTTGAGCGCCGCCGCCAGGGCCGGCACTTCATCGGCTGAAAAGCTGCCGAGCAGGCGTTCGTACAACCAGTCGGGCAGATCGCAGCGAACTGCCGGCGGCAAGGCCGCCTCATCGAAGGCCGCCACTTCGGCCAGCCAGGCTTCCTCGCCGGATTTCAGCACCGGCGCCAGTTCCCGCAGGTTCCAGCCGCGTACGGTCAGCAGGGCGACCAGCAGGCGACGTCGGTCGGTCAGCTCGCCGCCGCAGCGCGCTTCGATGCTGCGCCCGCGGCGCAGCACGGCGAACACCGTCTCGGCGACGAAACCGCGATCTGCATGGCCCAACTGGCGATGCTCGCGGAAATAACGCGACACCACGGCATCGGCCGGGTGCTCGAAATCGAGGAGTTGCCCGAGCAGCGCTTCGGCGTGGGCAAAGAGGGCGGGCGTGAAGCGGACTTTCATGGGTTTCCTGATGTGTTTGGATCGAGCGCAACGGGAGCGGGCTCGATGTCGGTGGCGATCTGCTCGTAGCTGTCGCCCTTTTTATCGGTGAAGCGGATTTTAACCGGCAAGCGCCCGTGATCGAGCGCAATCCAGATATCCATCAGCGTTTCTCCGGCAGCACGCAAGTGCAAGGTGCGGAACCGTCCGGCCGGCGTCTCCAGCCAGGTTCCACCATAGGCATCGAGCGCGTAACGTTCGTATTTCTTGCCGGTCACCACCCCCATGCTGGTACCGTATTCAAGTGCCGGCAGGTAGGCCAGCTGGTAGTTCAGCGACAGCAGGTCCTGGGTTCCCGGCGCCACCGGCAGGACACTGCCATCCCGGAGCAGGGTGATTTCCGCCTTGTCCCAGTCGAAATCGGCCCCCTCGGCGGCCGGACGCCCCTGGCGCAGGACGCGGAAACGCTCAGGCTGAAGCCCCTTGGCCCGGAGGCGGCCGACGCTTTCGTACTCCTGACGCACCGGCTTGAACAGCGCGACCAGGCCGCTGGTTTCGATCATGCCGGTGAGGCGGTAAGTGCCGTCGCCGGGAAATTCCCATTGATGCACGGCGCGGCCGATGTTCATCCGCGGCGAATCGCGGACCACGATGAAATTGGTCCGCCCGCTGCCGGCCAGTACAGGCATCACCGGAGCCGGCGCCGCCTCCTTCGCTGCCGGTTCGACGAATTCCGGCGGCGGTGCCAGCGGCGGCGTCTCCTCAAGCGCAACCGGCGCCGGGACCGGCACCGGCCGCGCCGGCTTTTTCCTGAACACCGGCTCGGACCGCGGCGCTGGCGCTGCGGGCTGTACCAAGGGCAAGGGCGGCAGAACTTTCAGTTCAGCCTGCAGCGGCGGCGGTTCCACCCGTTCGGCGAAACCGCGGTAATCGGCGCCGAACAGGAACAGCGCGTGGACCAGCAGGGAAACGGCCAAAGCTGCCAGGAGAAGCAGGGGCATGCCCGTCAGCGCAAGGGCGGCGCAATCAGTGCGGTTTCGTCGGTCGGTGCGTCGACGAGGCGAACCCGACCGCCGTCAAGGCGCAGGCGGTCTTCGGCAAACCAGCGTACCGCCTGCGGATAGATGCGATGCTCCTGGCGCAGCACGCGGGCCGCCAGGCTGTCCTCGCTATCGCCATCGAACACCGGCACGGCGGCCTGGATGACGACCGGCCCGTGGTCGAGCGCGGCGGTCACGAAATGCACGGTACAGCCGTGGATGCGCACGCCCTCGTCGAGCGCCCGCTGGTGCGTGTGCAGGCCGGGAAATGAGGGCAGCAAGGACGGGTGGATGTTGAGCAGCCGGCCCTCGTAACGGCTCACGAAAGCCGGCGTCAGGATGCGCATGAAACCGGCCAGGACCACCAGGTCCGGCGCGAATTCGTCGATGCAGGCAGCCAGCGCATCGTCGAAAGCCTCGCGGCCGGCAAAGGCCTTGTGATCGAGGGAACGGACGGGGATGCCGGCGCGGGCAGCGGTTTCCAGGCCCTTGGCATCCGGCCGGTTGCTGATCACGGCGGCGATGTTGACCGGCAGGCGGCCGGCATCGCGTTCGGCGAGCATGGCTTCCATGTTGCTGCCGCGGCCGGAAATCAGGATGACGATGTTTTTCATGTTCAGAAACTCACGGGGAGAAAAATGGCCGTCGCCACCGACTGGGTAACCCGCGACAGCGTCCGGCCGTTGCGGTCGGCGACGATCTGGGCCATGAAGTCGAGCAGGCCGACGACGCGCCCGAACTCGCGTTCGAAGGAGAGATTGCGGTTATTCACATCGAGTTCGTTCGACAGCAGGTAAGGCTCACCGGCCGGGTTGCGGTCGTGGCCCAGCTTCCAGATGGCGATTTCCATGTTGCGCGCGGCATTGAACAGCTTGGTCTCGTTCAGGCTGTCGAGAATGTAGAAATCGTCCTTGTGCTCGAAGGCGGCGTCGACCATGGTCAGCAGGCCGAACATCAGCGCCCCGACGCGGTCGTCGCGATAGTCCTCGGCAAAGGCCTGGGCCGCGGCCAGGCGTTCGCGCTTGCCGGTCAGCGCCGGCCAGGATTGACGCTGACGCAGGCGCTCCAGCGCCGCCTCCCGGCTGGACAGGCCGGCCTGCCGCCATTCGCGCGGGTTGCGCTTGTACAGCTTGTCGGCGATGCGCATCAGTCCGGCCACCACTTCCTCACGATTGACGTCAGTGACCCGGTCGATCTCGGATTTCAGCAGGTAGCGCGCCTCGACCCGGGTCTCCGGGCGCCCCTCGCGATCCAGACGGGTCGAACAGGCACTCGCCGAGAACAGCAGCGCGGCTGCGAGCAACAAGCGAAGGAAGGAGGACGAGCCGCGCATGCAGGCACCGGGGAAGTAAAGAGGCCGCATTATAATGCGGGCATGCCCGCTCATTTTCCAAGAATCGCCCGCCTCCCCGACCTCCTGATCAGCCAGATTGCCGCCGGCGAGGTCGTCGAAAGACCTGCTTCGGTCTTGAAGGAACTGCTCGAAAACAGCCTCGACGCCGGCAGCACGGCGATCCAGGTGCACCTGGAAGAAGGTGGCGTCAAGCTGATCCGCATCACCGACGACGGCTGCGGGATTGCCAAGGATGAACTGGCGCTGGCGCTGACCCGGCACGCCACCTCGAAGATCGCCAGCCTCGACGACCTCGAACGCGTCGCCAGCTTCGGCTTTCGCGGCGAGGCGCTGGCCTCGGTCGCCGCCGTCGCCCGGCTCGCCATCACCAGCCGTGAAAGAGGCGCCAGCCACGCCTGGAAGCTGCGCGGCGAAAATGGTGCCGAACCCGAACCGGCGGCGCTGATGGCCGGCACCGTGGTCGAGATGCGCGACCTCTATTACAACACCCCG
>DILW01000089.1 GCA_002425245.1 Betaproteobacteria bacterium UBA5582
GCTCAAGCAAGCCGAAACCCTGGCACGCACGCTCAGCCAGGCGGCCAAGACCCACCGCACCGTCGAACTCTCCAGCGCCATCGGCACCCAGGGCGCCGCGCGCAGCACCATCGACGAGCAAGCCGCACCGATCAAGGCCCTGCACACCGTCGCCAGCGGCATGGTCGATGCCGAGGACGAGAACGCCGCCAAAGCCGACGCCGATGCCAAGACCACCCAGGCCGGCCCGGACAAGCGCCCACACCTGACCGACGCCGCCATCATCCAGGCCGCGCGCGGCAACTTCGCCCACGTTGCCGGGCAGAACCTGCAATACACCAACGACGAAACCGCCGCCTTCGAGAGCGGCGAAGACAGCAACTTCGCCATCGCCGGCAAGACCCGCCTCCACACCGGCCAAGCCATCGGCCTGGTCGCCGGCGCCATCGGCCCGGGCGAAGGCAACACCGGCATCAAACTCATCGCCGCCAAGGACGACATCGACCTGCAGGCGCAAAGCGACGAAATGAAGTTCCAGGCCAAGCAAGACCTGAAGATCGTCTCCGCCAACGCCAACATCGACTTTGCCGCGGCGAAGAAGATCCACCTGGCGGTCAAGGGCGGCGCCAGCATCACCATCGACGGCGGGATTACCGTGCAGTGTCCGGGGACGATTACGGTGCATGCGAGTAAGAAGAAGTTCTCGGGGCCGACGAGTCAGAATTATGCGTTGCCGACGTTTCCGAGCAATGTCTGTGTCGAATGCCTGCTCGCAGCAGCCAAGAGCGGGGCACCGTTCTCACCGAAGGCTTGAACAATGCCTTCGTTTTGGTCCAATCTGCCGCTTCCTCCCGTCAGGGATGCTTCTGACACTGCTCGATACTACGCATTGATTGATGCAGCCCAGCTTGAGCGCTTCAGTCAAACGATGAACTTGAAAAGCGATTCGATATTGAGCCGGATTGCCCTACTTGGTGAGCAAATTGCCCCGGATCGTTACGATGCCAGCCCGCATTTGCTTGAGTTGGCAGGGCCGGACTCCTACCGGAACCTGGTAGGCCAGTTTGCACGGCGCAACGCAAGTCACGGCGTGATGACCTGCCTGGTGTCGGCCTTGGCAGCATCAGAACTGATCGCGCGTTTGAAACATCGTCTTGATGCAACACTCCCGGACGACGTCGAGTGCGTCAATCGCTTCTTCGATGGCCGGATTTCTCCCCATTTACACGCCTGCCTTGGTGATCAGCAACGGTCTGAGTTTTTCTCCGTGGCGACGCAATGGCTGGTGGTCGGACACGACCACACCTGGCAGTCGTTGGCTTGCCATTTCGCTGAGCGCGACCCTTATACCGGGCCGCTGGCGATCAGCGTCAGGCAGGAGGCCTATCTCATAGACCACTGTTATCCCTACGCATTGATCGAGCATTTCGAGCGAACCGATGCCGATTTGCTGGATGGCGTCCCGGCAGCGCAACGCTACCGATTCTTCAAGGATGCGATGGCAACAGCAGAACGATTCGGGTTCGATCGCTCAAGCGACATCACCCTGTTCTGTACCTTGAGCATGACGCGTGGGGCCAACTTTCACGAGAAAGCACCTTGGCCAGAAAAGCTTGCAGCAGTGCAGGCTGGAAGAGCAAGCCTGCAGGACGTACTGAAATCAATTCACGACTGAGTGTCGACAATGAAAGAATGTGAGCGAGAAATCATGACAAGGATCGACCCCATGAAACGCGCGTTGCTGAAACTTTTCGGGCTGGCAGCCTTGGGTGGCTGCACCTCGGCCAGAGGGGAGAGCCGATCAATCAGCATCGATCAATACAACTACACCGACCGTTACATAGCGGATATCACGGTAAACGGAGTTTGGGCGGGTAGCGTCGGTGCTTACGAGGGTGGTGGCAGCAGAGTCCAAGGCCTACTGGCACCTCGCGAGAGCAACAAAAAAATCGTACTGAAGGTGAAATGGATCGTTGCAGACACTTACGATGTTGCGGCAAACAAATACACTAGAAAACCTGACGAGCCGAAAGAGGCAGAAGTCGAGTTACCAACCCCGTATCCTGCTGACGCCGATCTTTTGGTTCTGCATTTTTATCCGGATGGACATGTCGAGGCCGAGTTAACAGGTAACCGTGGTAACCGCAGAATCCCGCCACCGCCGGGGTATCACCGATGAAGAATAAGCTGATCCCTACGCAAGCAAGGATCGACCCCATGAAACGCGCGTTGCTGAAACTTTTCGGGCTGGCAGCCTTGGGTGGCTGCACCTCGGCCAGAGGGGAAGGAAGGTCTGTCGGCACAGTCAGTTTTAATTACACCAATCGTTACATAGGTGATGTAACCGTGAATGGGGCATGGGCGGGCGGCGTGGACGCATTTGGTGGTGGCGGAAAAATTGCTCAAGGGCTACTCGCACCCAAAGACCTGAATAAAAAGTTGGTGCTGAAGGTAAAGTGGGTTGTAGCCGATGACTACGATGTAGCGACGAACAAATACACTCGACGTCCAGACGAGTCACGTTCTGCCGATATTGAGCTTGTTGGACCCCATCCGTCAAACCCAAGTTACCTTGTCCTCCACTTTTATCCCGATGGGCATGTTGAAGCTGAACTGGAAGCGGACCGACCGAAACGGCGCATTCCGCCACCGCCGGGTTATCACCGCTGACGGGGAGGGATGCTCATGGGCTTGAAAGATCCAACCTACATTCCCAATCAAACCGACCGAGCAGCGGATCAGACCGAAGCGCTGCCGGGTGGAGGGAACGCTACGACGGCGCGTCGTGCTCCGGGGCAAAGAGTGCTGACGGCCAAGGAACGGGAACAGCGACAAATGGCGCTCGGCCCAACGGTGCCCGAGAAAAAGGAAGCCATGTGCCAGTGCAGCAAGGTGATCCACTACGCGGTTTTCTTTGACGGTACCGGCAACAACCGCGATGCGGAGATGGCAAAGGCCAAAGAAAGGCGTGCTTTGTCGAACATCGCCAAGTTGTTTGATGCGCACAAACGAAACGATGGTCAGATCAATCGAGTCTACATCCCCGGTGTTGGCACCCCTTATCCCGACATCGGAGACACCGGCGGTACTGCCGGGATGGCTATAGGCAAGGGCGCCGACAAGCGCATCAGGAAAGCGCTGGAACTGCTTGACGACGAAATTGCCAAGGTGCCGGCGCAGCAGAAAATCCGCTTGATCAACATCACTGTTTTTGGTTTTTCGCGAGGTGCAGCGGAGGCGCGGGCCTTTGTTCGCGATCTGGCAGCTTTGTGTCGGGAGAAAGGGGGCGCCTGGGAGTACAAAGGCTTGCCATTGCGGGTAGCGTTTGCCGGCTTGTTCGATACGGTATGTTCAGCCTATGGTGCATTCACCAGCGCAGCGTTGAGCTTGAACGGAGGGCACAACAACTGGGCGGAAGACATGAAATTGCCGCCCATGGTCGAGCAGACCGTGCACATGATCGCCGCCCATGAGGCGCGGCGACGCTTCCCGCTGGATTCAACGCGCATTGATGCCGAGTATCCAGACAACACCATTGAAATCTGGTACCCCGGCGTGCACTCGGACGTTGGCGGTGGCTATGCCCCGCTGGAGCAGGGGCGGGAAAACACCATTTCGCGGTTTGCCTTGAATCACATGTACGACGTGGCCTTCGCTGCCGGTGTGTTGTTTGAGCGGATAGCGGATTTGCCAGGACGAGTCCAGGACGAATTCAACAAGGATGACGCCAATCTGCGGGAAGCCTTCAATGCCTACATCGATGCCGTTCCCAGGAAAACTGGCGCAATGGAAGAGGTGCTGGCCGCCCACATGCGGGTATTGCACCGCTGGCTGAAAGAACGAGTGGCTGGCGCGGGCGAGACGGCATCCAAAGCGCGTCTGGAGCAGGTGCGCGATGAGGCCAAGAAAAAGGCCAAGGCAGCACGCAAGCAGCAAGCCGCCGTACTGGCTGAAAACAGCCATGGTTTCGACATGGAAGCCCCGGCTTTTTCGCCGGAGGAGGAAGAACGGTTCGAGAAAGCGGCCAATGAACGCCGGACAGCAAACGAACAATACGACGAGGCGCAGGACGCCTTGAAAGACTTGGCGCAAGAAGAACGCAAGTATCTCTGGGATGTGCAGGAAATCTACCTCCGGGAAGCTCGTGGCCAAAAACTGTCGCTGCGCGAAAGGACCATCAAGGAGGCATGGGAAGATACAGCACCCCTTCCGGAGCCGGTCAAACGATTCTTTGATTTGTTTGCCCACGATTCGATAGCGCACTTCAACTTTGATAGCAGCCGCTTATCGGACTGGCGGACGGTTTACTTCGGGGCGAGCAAGTTCAAGCCGAACTAGCGAAGGAACCCGGTTTTGGCGCCTACTCTCCGAAACACGGAGAGGCCACACCGCTAGCCCATGCCGCAGCCTCTGTGGCACACTTCGGCGATGCACGCTTTCCCGCATCTTTCCGCCCTGGACTGGCTGGCGCTGGTCGTTTTCTTTTCCTGTTGGGCCGGCTATGCCTGGTTTTCCGAGCATAGCGCGCGCGGTGCCGGCGGGCTGATCCGCACCAGTCAGCGTTATCGGCTCGAATGGGCGTACCGGATGCTGGAGCGCGAGGTGCGGGTCACCGATTCGACGCTGATCGGCAATCTGATGACCAGCGTTTCCTTTTACGCCAACACCACCATTTACATCATCGCCGGCCTGTTTGCCGCGCTCGGTGCTGCCGACACGCTGCTCGGCGTGGCTGCCGACCTGCCCTTTGCCGGGCCGGGCAGTCGCGAACTGCTGGAGATCAAGCTGATTCTGGTGCTCGGCAGTTTCGTTTTTGCCTATTTCAAATTCACCTGGTCGCTGCGCCAGTTCAACCTGCTGTCCATCCTCGTCGGCGCCGCGCCCACGGGAAGCACCGGCGACCCGGCGATCGATGCCTATGCCCGCCAGGTGGCCGGCGCCAACAACCTGGCCGGGGACGATTTCAATCGCGGCATCCGTGCCTATTACTTCGGCCTGGCCGCCGCCGGCTGGCTCTTCCACCCGCTGATCCTGGGGCTGACCGCGCTGCTCGTGTGCGTGGTCCTCTATCGCCGCGATTACCGTTCGGCGGCGCTCGACGTTCTCCGCGGCGACGCCTGACGATGCCTGCAAACACTCTGGCCGGCGTCGGCTTCGGCCTGCTCGCCTATGGCATCTGGGGCTTTTTCCCGCTGTATTTCCATCAGTTGAACCATGTCGCACCGATGGATATCCTGGCCAACCGCGCGCTGTGGGCCTGCGTCTTCGTCGGCCTGTTGCTGATGCTCAGCCGTCAGTGGCACAAGGTCAGGCAGATATTCGGCAAGCCGCGCCAGATCGCCATGCTCAGCCTGGCCGCATTGCTGGTCGGCAGCAACTGGCTGGTGTTCCTGTGGGCGGTAGGCAACCAGCAGGTAGTTGAATCCAGCCTGGGCTATTTCCTGACCCCGATCATCAACGTGCTGCTCGGCCTACTGGTACTCAAGGAAAGGCTGAACGGGAAGGAATGGCTGGCAATCGCCCTGGCCGTTGCCGGCTTGCTCAACGAGATCGTCACCCTCGGCGGGCTGCCCTGGGTTTCGTTGTTTCTGGCCGGCACCTTCGGCACTTACGGTCTGGTGCGCAAGCAGGTGCCAGTCGATGCCCTGCCCGGTCTGTGGCTGGAAACCCTGGTCATGTTGCCTTTGTGCTTTGCTTACGCCGTCTGGCAGGCCCAGGTCGGGCATACGGTGTTCGTGCTCGACGCGCCGTCGACCACGCCCTGGCTGTTCGGCGCCGGCATCCTCACCGCGCTGCCGCTGATCGCCTTCGCCGCTGCCACCCAGCGCCTGAAGCTGGCCACTGTCGGCATGCTGATGTACATCAACCCGACCATGCAGTTCGTGACTGCGATTTACGTTTTCGGTGAGCCCCTGCACACCGGCAAACTGCTAAGTTTTGCGCTGATCTGGCTGGGGCTGCTGGTGTTCAGCTGGAGTGCCTGGCAGAAAAACCGTTAAATCCGCCGGAGCGCCATGTGGGCGGCGATCATTTCGGGAATCTCCGCTTCCATGCCGCTGCCCCGGCGACAACCAAGCAGCAGGTGGAGCAGGCCGCTGGTGAAGGCCCAGGTGTCGCGGGCGACCATCCCCGGCTCCAGCCCGGGGCGCAGGCAGCCCTTGTCGGCGGCCAGGCGGTACATGCGTTCGATCTTTTGCAGGAACTCCAGGGCCGGCCGGCCGACTTCCTGTTCGACGCTGGCGAATTCATCGACGTATTCGCAACGCGAGACCATGATTTCGAAGACCTGGCGGAATTCACCATCTTCGACCAGCACGCGGAAAAACTCC
Source organism: Betaproteobacteria bacterium UBA5582 (assembly GCA_002425245.1). Classification (GTDB taxonomy): domain Bacteria; phylum Pseudomonadota; class Gammaproteobacteria; order Burkholderiales; family Rhodocyclaceae; genus Azonexus. The sequence continues at coordinate 6,309 of DILW01000089.1, forward strand.
CGGATCGAGCCTTCGATGGCGTCGAGCGGATTGCTCAGCGCCGGGTCGTAGAGAATCGCGTCGGTGCTGCCCAGCATCGGCTCGAAGACGGCGTCACGCATGGCGAAAAAGAGTTCGGCCTTGTCCTTGAAATGCCAGTACACCGCCCCCCGGGTGACACCGGCTTCGCGGGCGATGCGGTCGAGCGAGGAACGGCTGACGCCACACGCGTGAAACACGCGGCGGGCAGCATGAATGATCTCCTGACGTGTCTGCTCTGCCTCTTCCTTGGTTTTTCTGACCATTTTTCTCTCCTGTTGCCCAGCAAGCTGCTCCGGCGGGCGCCATGGTAAACCGAGCGCCTGTTCAAACGAAATGTTTTACATACATTCGTGTTTGTATATAATAACCCAAAATTCTCTCGGAGTCCCAACCCCATGAAAACACTCAAGCCCACCCTGCTTGCCCTGGCCGTATGCACCCTCGGCCTGGTCGCCTGTTCCGACAAGCAAGCGCCTGCCGGCCCGCAAATGGGGCCGATGCCGGTGACCGTGCTGGAAATGCAGACGCGTACCGTGCCGACTTCGATCGAAGTCATGGCGCAGACCGAAGGCGCGCGTGAAACCGAAGTGCGCGCCCGCGTCGGCGGCATTCTCACCCGCCGCCTCTACCAGGAAGGCGAAGGGGTCAAGGCCGGCCAGCCGCTGTTCCAGATCGACCGGGCGCCGTTCGAGATTGCG
>DILW01000156.1:0-6365 GCA_002425245.1 Betaproteobacteria bacterium UBA5582
CTGCGCACCGTGGCCGATGTCGCCCTGGTCGACCTCAGCCTGCGTGGCAGCAGCGGCATCGAGGCGATCCGCGGCATGCTCGCCCGCCAGCCGGCGCTCAAGGTGCTGGTACTGTCCATGCACGAAGGCGCCGGCCACGTCACCCAGGCGCTGCGCAGCGGCGCCCACGGCTACCTGACCAAGTACAGCGAACCGGCCGAGGTGATCGACGGCATCCGCCGCATCGCCGCCGGCAAGCGCGTCTTTTCCCCGGAAATCGCCCAGGTCCTGGCCGCCGAGGCGATCGACGGCGACGGCGCGCTGGCCCACCTGACACCGCGCGAATTCGAGGTGCTGCGCATGCTGGTGCATGGTGAATCGGCCAGCGGCATCGCCAGCTCGATGCACCTGAGCCCGAAGACGGTCCTCAACTACCTCACGCTGATCCGCCAGAAGCTCGACGCCGACAACGATTTCAAACTGCTCCACCTGGCTGCCCGGCACGGCCTGGTGGATATCCATCACGCGCTTGGCGCCTGAATCCATAACCATCCACCACACCCGGAGACCACAATGAAGTCATCGTCACTCGCCCGCTGCCTGGGCGCCCTGCTGCTCGCTGCCGCCTCGACCCTGGCCGCAGCCGCCGACCACGCGACGCCGCGCGAAGCCCGCGCCCTGTTCAACGAGGCCGTCGCCTACCTCAAGGCCAACGGTCCGGAAAAAGCCTGGGCCGCCTTCAGCGACCCGAAGGGACAGTTCGTCAAGAAGGATCTCTATGTTTACGTGATCGACCGCCAGGGCACCTACGTCGCCAACGGCGCCGCACCGGACAGCCTGATCGGCCTCAAGGTCCTCGACAGCGTCGACGCCGCCGGCCTGCCGCTTTTCCGCGAGATGATCGCGGTCACCGAGAAACAGCCGGAAGCGCGCATCGGCTACGTCTGGCTCAACCGCAAGAGCAATCGCGTCGAACCCAAGTTCGCCTGGCTGCACCGCCAGGGCGACTACATCCTCGGTGTCGGCTACTACGCCGTCCGCGCCGGCGCCGACGATGCGCGCAAGCTGCTCGACGCCGCCAGCGCCGAAATCCGCCAGCGCGGCCTGGCCACCGCCCTGGGCAGCTTCAACGACAGCAAGGGCCGCTTCGTGCGCGACGACCTCTACGTTTTCGCCGTCAACCTGGGCAGCGGCAAGTTCGAAGCGCACGGCATGAACCCGAAATGGACCGGCACCGACGCCAGCGACCTGCACGACGTCGAAGGCAAGCCGCTGATCCGCGAAATGCTCGACCTGGCCAAAGCCAAGGGCGAAGGCACGGTCGATTACGTGTGGCGCAACCCGGTCACCAACGCCGTCGAAAAGAAGCGCACCTTCATCCGCCGCGAAGGCAACAGCCTGATCGGCGTCGGCTTCTACCGCGAGTAAGCACCCACGCTCACGAACAGCCGGCCCGCGTGGCCGGTTTTTTTGCGCCCGGAAATTTTGTGCCAGAAAAAGAGAAGGCCCGGCAGGTTTCCCTGCCGGGCCGGATTCGGTCGTCACCCGAAGGTGACACCTTATTGTAGCAACGGCTCTCACCCCGGAAAGCTACATGGCGTTATTCTACGCATTCCGGATAAATAACTGCAAATCATGAGCATGACATACACCATTGGTCTGGACATTGGCATCGCATCGGTCGGTTGGTGCGTTCTTGGTGAAACCCACATCATCGACTTGGGTGTGCGCGCCTTTGACAAGGCCGAAACGGCCAAGGAAGGTGAATCGCTGAACCTTGCCCGACGCAGCGCCCGCCTGATGCGCCGACGCCTGTTCCGGCGAGCATGGCGCTTGAAAAAACTGGCCCGTCTGCTGAAAAGCGAAGGCCTGATCGCCGACACCAAGGCATTCCAGCCCGAGCACACTTTCACCCGCCCGCTCTGGCAATTGCGCGTCGACGGCCTCGACCGCAGCCTGAACGACGAGGAATGGGCACGCGTCATCTACCATCTCTGCAAACACCGGGGCTTTCACTGGATCAGCCGCGCCGAGGCAAAGCAAGCCGAGGGCGACAGCAAGAGCGAAGGCGGCAAGGTCAAGCAAGGACTGGCCGGCACCGCCAGACTCATGGCGGAAAAAGGCTATCGCAGCGCGGCCGAAATGGTGCTGGGCGAATTCCCGGAGGCGCAACGCAACAAACAGGGCGAATACACCAAAGCCCTGGCGCGGGAACTGCTCGCCAAGGAACTGGCGCTGCTCTTCGAAAAACAACGAGAGTTCGGCAATCCCCACGCATCAAGTGCGCTACAAACCGCCATCCTCGGCAACGGCGACAAGAAGAGCGGATTGTTCTGGCAGCAAAAACCGGCCCTCGCCGGTGCTGACCTGCTCAAGATGCTCGGCACCTGCACCTTCGAAAAAGGCGAATACCGCGCCCCAAAAGCCAGCTTCACCGCCGAACGCCACGTCTGGCTGACGCGCCTGAACAACCTGCGCATCGTCACCGATGGCGTTACCCGCCAACTGACCGAACAGGAACGCCAACTCTGCCTGCCCTTGCCTTACCAACAAGCCGGCGACCTGACCTACAAGCAACTCGGCACGGCGCTGACCAAAGCCGGGCTGCTGGAAGTCGGCAGCTTCAAATTCACCGGTCTCGCCTACCCCACCGAAGCGCAAAAGGCCGAAGGCAAGGCCAAAGACCCCGAATCCGCCACGCTGATCAAAATCCCCGCCTGGCAGGAACTGCGCCAAACGCTGGCCAAGGCCGGCCTCGACGACGAGTGGAAAAAGCTCTCGGGCGATGCGCTCTGCGGTCAACCGGAAATCTTCGATCAAATTGCCTGGGTGCTCAGTGTCTACAAGGACGACGACGAAGTCCGCGCCGAACTCGCCAAGCTGTCGCTCCCCAACCACGACGCGCTCATCGACGCCCTGCTCAACATCCGTTTCGACAAATTCCACGCCCTGTCGTTGAAAGCCCTGCGCGCCATCGTCCCGCCCATGGAAAAGGGACTGCGCTACGACGAGGCCTGCGTTGAGGCCGGCTATCACCACAGTCAGCTATTCAGCTCCACAGATGACAAAGAGGTTTACCTTCCACCGTTCTACGAACAATCTCGCGGCCACAAGCGCGGCGAGGAAGGCAAGATGCTCTTTAGCGAACGGCTGGACGAAGAGATCACCGGTGGCATTCCCCGCAATCCGGTCGTCCTGCGTGCGCTAAATCAGGCGCGCAAGGTGGTAAACGCCATCATCCGCCGCTATGGCTCGCCGTCAGCGGTTCATATTGAAATGGCACGAGATTTATCGCGACCTCTCGACGAGCGCAACAAAATCAAGAAAGAACAGGACGAGTACCGAGCCCGAAATCAACGCGACAGGGAACGGTTCATTGAGCTATTCAAGCGACCACCCAAAGGAAACGAGTTTGATAAATGGCGGCTGTATCACGAACAAAACAGTCAGTGCCCGTATTCGCAAAAGCCATTAGCGCCATCTGGCGATGTCGCTGAGATCTTTCTCGAAGGCTCCACCGAAATCGACCACGCTCTGCCCTACTCGCGCAGTTTCGACGACAGCAAGAACAACAAGGTGCTAGTCCTGACGCGAGAAAACCGTGACAAGGGCAACCGCACACCTTACGAATACCTGGGCGGCGCAGAAAACAGCGAACGCTGGCAGCGCTATGTCGCCTTTGTCGAAGCAAACAAGGCGTATCGGCTGGCCAAGCGCACCCGTCTGCTACGCAAGGATTTTGGCGAAAAGGAAGCGGAGGAATTCAAGGAGCGCAATCTCAATGACACCCGCTACATCTGCAAGTTTTTCAAGAACTATGTCGAGCGTTACTTGAAACTGGCAGACGGAAGCCACGACAAGCAATGTGTCGTTCTAAGCGGCCAACTGACCAGCTTCCTGCGCGCCCGCTGGGGATTACTCAAAATTCGTTCCGACAGCGACCGCCACCATGCGCTTGATGCAGCCGTTGTCGCTGCATGTAGTCGCAGTATGGTGCAGCGCTTGTCCAATTACTCGCGCACCCGTGAACTGGAGCAGATCCGCGATGGCTTCGTCGATATCGCAACCGGCGAAATCATTAATCCGGCCATGCACCAGCAACTGCGCGAACATTTTCCCGATCCGTGGCCCTACTTCCGGCACGAACTCGAAGCCCGCCTGAAGATCGACTCTCCCGAACTGCTACGCGAAGAAATGGCACGGCTGGGCAGCTACTCTGAGGAAGAACTCGCAACACTAAAGCCTCTGTTCGTTTCCCGCGCACCGCAACGTCGTAACGGTGGTGCCGCGCACAAGGACACCATCTACGGTCAACCGGAGAAATTCAAGGAAAAAGGCAGCGTCACCCAGAAGGTTGCCCTGTCCAGCCTGACGCTGAAAGATCTCGACTCGCTCGCTGATCCGCACCGGAACACCAAGCTTTACGGGGCCATCCGGGAACGCCTGGAAGCCTACGGTGGCAAGGGCGACAAAGCCTTTCCGGCCAGCAACCCGCTACGCAAACCGGATAAGGACGGCAACCCGACCGGCCCCATCGTTCGAACCGTCACCAAAGTCATCGACAAGCTGTCCGGCATCCCGGTACGCGGTGGCATCGCCAAGAACGACACCATGCTGCGTGTGGATGTCTTCACCAAGGCCGGCAAATTCCATCTGGTGCCGGTTTATGTGCATCACCGGGTAACGGGTTTGCCCAATCGGGCAATTGTGGCTTTCAAGGACGAAGAGGAATGGACGCTGATTGATGAGAGTTTCGAGTGGTGCTTCTCGCTGTATCCCAACGACTTGGTTCAGATAAAGCTGAAAGGCGAGTTCTATCTAGGCTATTACGCTGGCTGCGACCGCGCAACTGGCGCTATCGGGTTATGGGTGCATGATCGCAATGCCAATGTTGGCAAGGATGGGCTAATGCGAATAGGCGCAAAAACAGCTTCTTCTGTCGAGAAATTCCACGTCGACACCCTCGGCAACATCTACCCCGCCCCACCGGAGAAACGTCGTGGGCTGGCGTAGCGTGATGATCTCCCGGCCGGCCAAGCTGCGCCGGGAGCATTTCTCCCTGGCCATCGAGCAGGAACAAACGGCGTTCGTCCCCTTCGAGGACATCGCCATCATTGTCCTCAACCACCGCGAAATCCAGCTCACCCACCCGGTCCTCTCGGCCTGTGCCGATTACGGCATCGGCCTCTACGCCACCGGCGACAATCATCAGCCCAACGGCGTCTTCTTGCCATTTCTCGCCCATTCCCGCACCACGCGCCTGATGCGCAAACAGATGGACATTCCCCGCCCCCTGGCCAAGCAGGCTTGGGCCAACATCGTTCGGCGCAAGATCGAAAATCAGACCGCCGTCCTTCGTATTTGCGCGAAAAACGGTGTTGACCGTATGGATTCCTACGCTCGGCGCGTGCGCTCGGGCGACACGGAAAATCTTGAAGGCCAGGCCGCCGCCTTCTACTTCACCCAACTCTTCGGCCAGGGCTTTTATCGCGCCGAAAAACGCTGGGTCAATGCCGCGCTCGATTATGGCTATGCGGTCCTGCGCGGCGCCATCGCCCGGGGACTGGTCGCCCACGGCATGCACCCGCCCATCGGCCTCTTCCACGCCAGCGAACAAAACGCCTTCAATCTGGCCGACGACCTGATCGAACCCTTCCGCCCCCTGGTCGACCTGCACGTCGCCAAAAATCCGGCTTTCACCGAAGGCGATCTCAGCCCGCAGGACAAGGCAGAACTGGTCGCCTTGCTCAACGTCGATGTCGGCATGCCGCAAGGCAAGATGTCCGCACTATCCGCCATCGAATACGCGGTCGAGAGCCTTGCCAGGTTATTCGAGGAGGGCAACAGCGAACTCGAACTTCCAGCCTTGATCGGTTTGCAGGCGCATCGGCTGGAATGCTGAGGCATGGGACTGGAGACACGACGCTTCATGCGACTCATCGTCTTCTTCGATCTGCCCATGGTCACCAAGACCGAAAAACGTGCCTACGTCCAGTTTCGCCGCTTCCTGCTCAATGACGGCTACGACATGATCCAGTGGTCTGTCTATGCCCGCTTGCTGAACGGCAACGACGACCACGAAAAACACCTCAAACGCCTGATCGACAGCCTCCCACCCGCTGGCTCCATTCGCTGCATGACCGTCACGGAAAAGCAATTCGCCGGCATTCGCCTGCTGGTCGGGATGCCGCTTTTTCAGGAAAAAAAGGTTCCGGCGAACCAGATGTTATTGTTCTGATCCCAGATTTGCACAAAAAAATTTCCCGCCCAGCTAAGCCAGGCGGGAAATTGGGTTGCGTCAGATTGTAGCTTTCCGGGGTGAGAGAGGGAGCTACAACGGATACATTCGTTCATGGCTAAGGTCCTTCGATTGTAGCTTTCCGGGG
>DILW01000156.1:6666-8799 GCA_002425245.1 Betaproteobacteria bacterium UBA5582
GTGAGAGAGGGAGCTACAACTTCATTTCTAACACTCCACGAAAGTTTCAGGATTGTAGCTTTCCGGGGTGAGAGAGGGAGCTACAACGGTCGTTAAGTGGGACCTCGATCAACCGGGGATTGTAGCTTTCCGGGGTGAGAGAGGGAGCTACAACGTCGCCCAAGTACGGACGCCGGTTCGACTTGATTGTAGCTTTCCGGGGTGAGAGAGGGAGCTACAACTTCGGTGCGGTCGGAGATGTATTTTGCGTCGATTGTAGCTTTCCGGGGTGAGAGAGGGAGCTACAACCGGTGAATGCGCAACCCAAGGGTTACACATTCACCGGTGCCGCTCCCGCGGCGTCTATAGAAATCGGGGTTCCTGCCTCGAACCACAAAATTATCTGTCCCGTTTCGCTCCATCCCTGAACACTTGTCCAGAAATTGAACGGCTGCCGATCCGGTGGCCATCCCTCCGGGGAAACCCCTAGACGGCCGCAAACGCCCGCCCGGTGGCGGTTTTGCCGATTTTTTCCGAACCCTGGCACGGGCTTCGCACTAAAGGCGGCGCCACGCCATTGCCCGGCAATGGCAAGGGGGAAAGCCGTCCGCCACGTATGCCCGACGGCACATATCAATGCAATGCACTACACCAGGAGATAATCCATGAGGAAAAAAATCATCGCGCTGGCCGTTGCCGCCGCCGCATCGAGCGCTGCCTTTGCCGAGAGCAATGTCACTATCTACGGCAGCATCGACATGGGCTGGATGTACCGTAGCGGCAATAACGGCGCGTTGCCGGCGATCAAGTCGCAGATTGCACTGCAGAGCGCCGGTTCGCAGAGCCACATCGGTTTCAAGGGCACGGAAGACCTGGGCAACGGTCTCAAGGCGCTGTTCGACATCCAGTACCGTTTCGCTCCCGACATCGGCGGCGGCCCGGTTCTGGGAGGACATCAGTACCTGGGCCTGACCGGCGGTTTCGGCACGGTCGTCGCCGGTTACCTCGACGGCCTGCGCTACGGCATCTACGGCAAGTACAGCCCCTTCGGCAATTACTCGATGGGTAACTTCACCTCAATGACCACCCAGTACGACCGCGCCACCAACGCCATGGCCTACATCTCGCCGGCTTTCAAGGGCTTCACCCTGATCCTGGCGACCGCCACCAACACGCAGGGCGCGGAAGGCAGCCTGAACGGCGTACACACCCTGGGCGGCGTCGCCAACGGCGGCAACAACGGCGATGACCGCCTGTTCTCCGCCAACCTGATCTACGCCAACGGCCCGCTCAGCGTCGACCTCGACTACGAAACCACCCGGGCCGTCGGTTATTCCAACAACCGCCTCTACGTGCTGACCACCGGTGCTTCCTACGATTTCGGCGCGGTCAAGGTCTCCGGCCTGTACGACATCATCAAGGGCGATCCGAATTCGCTGATCGGCGGCAACATCGACCTCGACGCCGTCACCCCGGGCAACCAGAACCTGGGCAACCTGGCTGCCGGCCAGAGCTACAACCGCCGCAACTGGTTCCTGGGCGCCGAAGTTCCTTTCGGCCGCTTCAAGGCGATGGCCGGCTACGGCAAGGTCAAGGACCGCACCCTGAACAACGCCGACGCCAGCAAGTGGGCCATCGGTGCGCGCTACAGCATGTCCAAGCGCACCGAGTTCTACGCCGATTACGGTCAGATCAAGAACGACAACAACGCCCGCTTCACCATGAACCCGATGGGCAACTCGCTCGGTCTGAGCGGCGTTGGCGTCAAGGGCTTCGCCATCGGCATGAAGCACAGCTTCTGATCCACCGGCGCGCCCGATGGGCGCGCTTCACCGCTTCTCTTGCACCAGATGCTCCTCCGCATCTGTTCAGGGCGCCACCAGGCGCCCTGTTTTTTTTCCGGCGCCGGTTGCTCCACATTTGAACAGGCGTTGATCAATTGAGCACGACGGAATGCTCAGCGCCGAGCAGAAAAAATACAACACATTGTTTTATATGAAGTTTGTTTCCAGACAACGGCCTGGCACGCCCTATGCGAAATAACAGGCACGAGTCACGAAGAAGTTCGATAGCAAGCGATACCCGGCTTCCAAGGACTTGCCCGCAATCATCCCGAAATAATGGAGACATAAATGATCTACGCAGCCCCCGGCG
>DILW01000026.1 GCA_002425245.1 Betaproteobacteria bacterium UBA5582
TTCGACGACACCAACCCGGAAAAGGAAGAGCAGGAATACGTCGACTCCATCGTCGACGCCGTCAAATGGCTGGGCTGCAGCTGGGCTGACGAGCGCGAGGACAACCTCTACTACGCGTCGAACTACTTCGACTGGATGGTGCAGTTCGCCGAATACCTGATCTCCGCCGGCCACGCCTACGTCGATAGCCAGAGCGCTGAGGAAATGCGCGCCAACCGCGGCACCCTGACCGAAGCCGGCAAGCCCTCGCCCTACCGCGAGCGCAGCGTCGCCGAGAACATGGACCTGTTCAAGCGCATGCAGGCCGGCGAATTCGCCGACGGCCAGCACATCCTGCGCGCCAAGATCGACATGGCCTCGCCCAACATCAACCTGCGCGACCCGGCGATCTACCGCATCCGCCACGCCACCCACCACAACACCGGCGACAAGTGGTGCATCTACCCGATGTACACCTTCGCCCACCCGATCGAGGACGCGCTGGAGTGCATCACCCACTCCATCTGCACGCTCGAATTCGAGGACCAGCGCCCGTTCTACGACTGGCTGCTCGAACGCCTCGCCGAAGGCGGCCTGCTGCAGCGCCCGCTGCCGCAACAGATCGAATTCTCGCGTCTTAACCTGACCTACATCGTCCTTTCCAAGCGCAAGCTGATCCAGCTGGTCGACGAGAAACACGTCAGCGGCTGGGACGACCCGCGCCTGCCGACCCTGGTCGGCGCCCGCCGCCGCGGCTACTCGCCGGAAGGCTTCAAGCTGTTCATGGAACGGGTCGGCGTCACCAAGAACGACTCGCTGATCGACTACGTCCTGTTCGAGGACGCCCAGCGCGAGGTGATGAACGAATCCGACCAGCGCCGCGTCGCCGTCCTCGACCCCTTGAAGCTGATCATCGACAACTATCCCGAAGGCCAGTTCGAGGACTGCGCGGTCACCAACCACCCGCTGCATCCTGAACTGGGCACCCGCGTCATACCCTTCGGCCGCGAGCTGTGGATCGAAGCCGAAGACTTCCAGGAGGTCCCGGAAAAGGGCTTCCGCCGGCTATTCCCCGGCAACAAGGCGCGCCTCAAGTACGGCTACATCGTCGAATGCACCGGCTGCGACAAGGATGAAAACGGCAAGGTCACCGCCGTCCATTGCACCTACCTGCCCGACACCAAGTCCGGCACGCCGGGCGCCGACAGCGTCAAGGTCAAGGGCAACCTGCACTGGGTTTCCGCCGCCCACGCCTGCCCGACCGAAATCCGCCTCTACGACCGCCTGTTCCGCGTCCCCGCCCCCGGCGCCCGGCGCGAAGGCGACGCCCCCGAGCTCGAACGCGACTTCCTCGACGACCTCAACCCGGACTCGGTGCGGGTCATCACCGCCATGCTCGAACCCTCGCTCAAGGACGCCCAGCCCGAACAGCGCTTCCAGTTCGAACGCCACGGCTACTTCGTCGCCGACCGCGTCGACTCGAAACCCGGCGCCCCGGTCTTCAACCGCGCCGTGACGCTCAAGGATTCGTGGGGCAAGGGGCACTGAGATGGCCGGCAGCTGGGGTTGCCCGCACGAAGTCAATGACCGCTGCACGAAGATCAACAATCTGCCGTGCAACCCGGGCATGAAGGGCTGCGAGCTGGCCGGCCGCTACCGCTTCGTCGACGAGAGCAAGAACGAGCGCTACTGGGAAAAGAAGGCGCGCGAGCAGGCGGCCGCCACCAAGCCGCCCCGCCAAAACGACTGATGCCGCTCGACGTCGCCCGCCTCGGCCAGGTGTTCACGCCTTCCAGGGTGGTGGATTTCATGCTCGACCTGTGTACCAACACAGGCAGCGTGCTTGAGCCGTCGGCCGGCGACGGCGCCTTCTTCAACGAACTGCGCCGTCGCGGCCGCGACGTCACCGGCGTCGAACTCGACCCCGGGGTCGCCCCGGCCGGCGCCCGGGTCATGGATTTCTTCGACCTGCCGGAGAGCGAACGCTTCGCCACCATCGTCGGCAATCCGCCCTATGTGCGCTATCAGGACATCGCCGCACCGACCCGCAAAAAGCTGAAATCGCCGCTGTTCGACAAGCGCAGCAACCTGTTCCTGTTCTTCATCGAGAAGTGCATCCGCCACCTCGAACCGGGCGGCGAACTGGTCTTCATCGTGCCGCGCGAGTTCATCAAGCTGACCTCGGCCAGGAAGCTCAACGCCTGGCTGTTCGGCCAGGGCAGCATCACGCATTTCTTCGAGACCGGCGACGTCCGCGTCTTCGCCGGCGCCAACCCCAACTGCTGCATCTTCCGCTTCGAGAAGGGGCGTTTCGACCGCCGCATGGCCGACGGCCGCGTCTTCACTGAAGTCGACGGGCAGCTGATGTTCCTGCGCGACGATCACGGCGTACACCTTTCCGAGATCTTCGAGGTGCGCGTCGGCGGCGTTTCCGGCGCCGACCCGGTGTTCCGCCACGCCGAGGGCAATCTCGATTTCGTCTGCTCGAAGACTGCCGACACCGGCGAGACGCGGCGCATGATCTACGGCATCGAACACCCCGCCCTGCTGCCGCACAAGCAACGCCTGCTCGCCCGCCGCGTACGCAAGTTCGACGAGGGCAACTGGTGGCACTGGGGTCGCCATTTTCCGATCAATGACGACCCGCGCATCTACGTCAATGGCCGCACGCGCAAGAGCGAGCCTTTCTTCCTGCACGACTGCCCGAACTTCGACGGTTCGGTGCTGGCGCTGTTCCCGAAGAACCGCCGGATGCGCCGGCGCGACCTGATCGAATGCACGATGATGCTCAACCACGAAGTCGACTGGCAGCAGCTCGGCTTCGTCTGCGACGGCCGTTTCCTGTTCACCCAGCGCAGCCTGCAAACCTGCCTGCTGCCCGCCAAGTTTTCCCGTTATCTGCCGAAGGAAGAAACATGACCTTTACCGAACAACTCGCCGCCGCCTGGCAGCAGAACGACTCGCTGCTCTGCGTCGGACTCGACCCCGATCCGGCCAAGTTCCCGGTCCACCTGAAGGGGCGCGACGACGCCATTTTCGAGTTCTGCAAAAGCATCGTCGACGCCACCGCCGACCTCGTCTGTTCGTTCAAGCCGCAGATCGCCTACTTCGCGGCGCGCCGTGCCGAGGACCAGCTGGAAGCGCTGATCGCCCACATCCACGAGCAGCACCCCGGCGTGCCGGTGATCCTCGACGCCAAGCGCGGCGACATCGGCTCCACCGCCGAACAGTACGCCGTCGAAGCCTTCGCGCGCTTCCAGGCCGACGCCGTCACGGTCAATCCCTACATGGGCCGCGATTCGGTCGAGCCCTACCTGGCCTTCCCGGACAAGGGCGTGATCCTGCTCTGCCGCACCTCCAACCCGGGCGGCTCGGACCTGCAGTTCCTGGAAACCAACGGCGAGAAGCTGTACGAGCACGTCGCCCGCCTGGCCGCCGAAAAGTGGAACAGCACCGGCCAGATCGGTCTCGTCGTCGGCGCCACCTTCCCCGCCGAAATCGCCCGCGTGCGCCAGATCGTCGGCGACATGCCGCTGCTGGTGCCGGGCATCGGCGCCCAGGGCGGCGATGTCGAGGCCACCGTCAAGGCCGGCCGTACCGCGGCTGGCAGCGGCCTGATGATCAACTCCTCGCGCGCCATCCTCTACGCCGGCCAGGGCGAGGACTACGTCGACGCCGCCCGCCGGGCGGCGCTCGCCACCCGCGCCGAGATCAACCAGTACCGCTGAGGAGACGCCAGATGCGCATGGACGACTACCGGGAAAGCGACAACGTCGAGGACCGCCGCGGCGGCGGCGGTGGCGGCATTTCATTCGGCGGCGGCCGGCTGGGGATCGGCAGCATCGTCATCGCGCTGGTCGCCAGCTACTTCCTCGGCGTCAATCCGATGACCGTGCTCAACCTGCTCTCCGGCGGCGGCATGCCGGTCGTCCAGCAGCAGGCGCCGGCGCAGCGCCCGCCGGCCAACGACGAGACGGCGGTGTTCGTCTCCAAGGTGCTGGCGTCGACCGAGGACACCTGGATTCCCGCCTTCCGCGAGATGGGCAAGCAGTACAAGGAGCCGCGCCTGGTGCTGTACACCGGCGTCACGCCGACCGCCTGCGGCACCGGCCAGGCGGCGATGGGGCCGTTCTACTGCCCGGGCGACCAGAAGGTGTACATCGACCTCGCCTTCTTCCGCGAACTGCGCGAGCGCTTCCACGCCCCCGGCGAATTCGCCCAGGCCTACGTCGTCGCCCACGAAGTCGGCCACCATGTGCAGCACCTGCTGGGCATTTCCGACCAGGTGCATCAGGCGCAGCAGCGGGCGAGCGAAGCGCAGGCCAACGCGCTGTCGGTGCGCCTCGAACTGCAGGCCGACTGTCTGGCCGGCGTCTGGGGCAAGCGCACCGACAGCATGGCCCAGGTGCTCGAACCGGGCGACGTCGAGGCCGCGCTGACCGCCGCCTCGGCCATCGGCGACGACCGCCTGCAGCAGCAGGCGCAGGGCCGCATCGTCCCGGACAGCTTCACGCACGGTAGCTCGGCGCAGCGCATGCGCTGGTTCCAGCGCGGTTTCGACAGCGGCGACTTTCGCCAGTGCAACACCTTCGACAAGAGCGCGCGGCTCTGAGATGCGCGCCGACACAACCGGCAAGCCAGCGCGCTGGCGCCGCTGGGCGCTGGAGATCGCCATCTTCGTCGCCGCCTTCCTCGCCTTTCAGGCCTGGCAGTTGCGCGACACGGCGCGCGGACCGGCGCCGCAATTCACCGGCATGCACACCGACGGCCAGGCCTTCGACCTCGCCGCCTGGCGCGCCGCCCACCCCGGCCAGCCGCTGCTGATCTATTTCTGGGCCGAATGGTGCCCGATCTGCAAGACCACCGCCGGCAGCGTCGCGAACATCGCTAACGATCACCCGGTGATCACCGTCGCCACGCAGAGCGGCGACGGCGCGGCAGTCGCCCGCTTCATGGCGGAAAAGGGCTACCGCTTCCCGACTCTCGCCGACCCCGACGGCCGCATCATGCAGGCTTACCGCCTGCCCGGCACGCCGGGCTTCGTCGCGCTGGCACCGGACGGCCACATCCGCTTCGTCTCGGTCGGCTACACCAGCGAGCTCGGCCTGCGCCTGCGCCTGTGGTGGGCCGGCCTCTGACTCACATACCGAGGTAGGCGGCGCGCACCTGTTCGTTGGCGATCAGCGCCTGGCCGGTGTCGGTGAGCGTCACCGCGCCGGTTTCCAGCACGTAACCGCGGTCGGCGATGGCCAACGCGGCGAAGGCGTTCTGCTCGACGAGCAGGATGGTCATGCCCTGCGCCTTCAGCGACTTGACGACGTTGAACACCTCCTGGACCAGCAGCGGCGCCAGGCCCATCGACGGTTCGTCGAGCAGCAGCATCTTCGGTCGCCCCATCAGCGCGCGGCCGATGGCCAGCATCTGCTGCTGGCCGCCGGACAGCGTGCCGGCCGGCAGGTGGCGCTTTTCCTTGAGGATGGGGAACATCGCAAAGACCTTCTCCAGTTCCGCCTCGACCCCGGCCTTGGGCTGGGTATAGGCGCCCAGGCGCAGGTTGTCCTCGATCGACAGCGGACCGAACACCTGCCGCCCTTCCGGGCTCTGGCAAATGCCGCGGCGCACGCGCTGGTCGGCACGTAGGCCGCTGATGTCCTCGCCGTCGAAGAAGATGCGCCCGCCGCTCATCGGCTGCACGCCCGACAGGGTGCGCAGGAAGGTCGTCTTGCCGGCGCCGTTGGCGCCGACCAGAGCGACCAGCTCGCCCTTGCGCACTTCGAGGTCGATGCCCTTCAAGGCCTTGATCCGGCCGTAGCAGCTTTCCAAGGCGCTGACGTGGAGCAGGATGTCGCCGGCCGCGTAGTGGCCGCCGGGTTCCAGCTCGCCGCCGCTGTGCGCGCCGAGGCCCACCGATTCCGGCGCCAGGCTGGCGATGCGGTGGTAGAGCTGGCGGTACTCGACCCGCGCCTGCTCGCCGAACAGCGGATCGTCGTTATCGGCAAAAGCCCGGTCGATGCTCTCCCAGTCCTCGGCGGTCAGCACCTCGCGGGCCAGCGGCATGGCGTCCTTTTCCTCGGTCCGGATGTGCGCCTTCAGGCTCTGCGTGTAGATGCGCAGGGCGCCGATGAACTCGGCCTTGGCCAGCGTCCCGGCTGCAGTCGCCGCCAGTTGCGCGCGCAGCGAACGCAGCACTTCGGGACCGTTGCGATGCTCCGCCTGCAGGCGGTCGAGGACGGCCACCGCCTCCGGGCTACGCAAGCGCAGCGCCGGAAACAGGTGATCGTCTTCCTTGGCGTGATGGCAGGCGTCCATGAACTGCTCGATGTAGTCGAAAACCGAGCTGAAAAAAGCCGGATCGACCGCTTCGCCAGCTTCCATTTCGAGGGCGACGGCGTCGAGCGTGGTGGCGATGCGCCAGAGATTCTGGTGTTCTTCGGTGATGATGGTCAGTGTTTTCATGTCTCGTCCCTGTCAGGCGTGGGTGCCGAGGTAGGCGGCAATCACGTCGGGATTGGCGCGCACCTCCTGGCCCGTGCCCTCGGCCAGCTTGCGGCCGTAATCGAGCACCAGGATGCGGTCGGAGAGGTTCATCACCATCTTCATGTCGTGTTCGACGAGAACGACGGTGATGCCGGAATCGGCAACCTTGCGCACCAGATGGTCGACTTCCTGGGTTTCCTTGGGGTTGAGGCCGGCCGCCGGCTCGTCGAGGAAGATCAGGCGCGGCTTCATCGCCAGCGCGCGGGCGATTTCCAGACGCTTGAGTGCGCCGTAGGACATCGCGTCGGCGCGGGCATTGACGTAGTCGCCGAGGCCGACGAACTCCATCAACTCGGCCGCCTCCTTACGCAACGCCTCGTCGCGGCGCTTGAGCGCGGGAAAGCGCAGGATCGCCTTGAACACATTGCGGTCCAGCCGCAGATGGGCGCCGACCATGACGTTCTCGATGGCGCTCATGTTCATGCAGATCTGCAGGTTCTGGAAAGTCCGCGCCATGCCCCGCCGCGCCAGCTCATCCGGCGACTTGCCCTGGATGATTTCGCCGTCGAGACGGATTTCCCCGCTGGTCGGGGTATAAACGCCGGTAATCAGGTTGAACAGGGTCGTCTTGCCGGCACCGTTGGGGCCGATCACCGAGTAGACGATGCCGGCGTCGATGTTGAAGCTGACATTCTGGACGGCCTTGACGCCGCCGAAATGGATCGACAGGTCCTTGACTTCGAGCAGGCTCATTTGTCGTCCCCCTTGCCGAAGCGCGCCGCCAGCGTCGGCACCAGGCCGCGCGGCAGGAAGATCATGCACAGCATCAGGATGGCGCCGAAGGCCACCGTTTCCCAGCCCTCGAAGGTGGCCAGCGCCTGCGGCAGCGCCGTCAGCAGCACGGCGCCGACAATCGAGCCGTAGACCGAGGCCATGCCGCCGATGACGACCATGGTGACCAGTTCGATGGAATGGAAGAAGTCGGCGAAGTTGGGGCTGATGAAGCCGATGTAATGCGCCGAGATGCTGCCCATGATGCTGGCCGAGAAGGCCGACAGGACAAAGATCGACACCTTGTAGCGGGCGACGTTGACGCCGACCACCTGCGACGCCACCTCGGACCCGTGGAGCGCCCGCAGTGCGCGCCCGAAGGGGGAGTCGATCAGGTTCAGCGAACCCCACACGGTCAGCACCAGCAGCGCCGCTACCACCCAGTACCAGTGACGGTCGGAAGCGATCTCGACACCGAACAGCGCCATCGGCATCACCGGCATGCCGTCGGGACCGCCGGTCCACTGGGCTTCGTTGCGCAGCGCGATGTTGATGATGATGCCCAGGCCGAGCGTCGCCATCGCCAGATAATGCCCCTTCAGCTTGAAGATCGGCTTGGCCACCAGCGCCGCCAGCAGGGCAGAGGCCATGGCGCCGGTAAGCATGGCGGCCACCGGGTGCCAGCCGAAGTGCATCGGCAGCACCGCCGAGGCGTAGGCACCGATGCCGAGAAACCCGGCGTGGCCGAGGCTGATCTGGCCGGCAAAGCCGATCAGCAGGTTGAGCCCGATGACGATGATGGCGTTGATCGCCATGCGCACCGCGAGGTCGAGGTAGAAGCTGTTGGGGACGACGAAGGGCAGCACCAGCAGGATCGCGATCAGGCCGTAGAGGCCGAAGTAAATACGCTTGTTCATGCTTACACCCGATCCGTCGATTTGCCGCCGAACAGGCCGCGCGGCATGAAGAAGAGAATCAGCAGGATGAGCACGAAGGGAATCGCATCCTTGTACGCCGACGACACGTAACCGGCGCCCATGGCTTCGAGGATGCCGACCAGCAGGCCGCCGACCACCGCACCGAGACCGTTGCCCAGGCCGCCGACGACAGCGGCGACGAAGCCCTTGAGGCCGAGCATGATGCCGACATCGTAGGAAGTCAGGGTGATCGGCGTGATCAGGATGCCGCCCAGCGCGCCGAGCGCGGCCGACATGGCGAAGCTCATGAACAGCACCCAGCTGGTGTTGATGCCGACCAGCTCGGCCGCCGTCCGGTTGAACGAGGTGGCGAGCATGGCCTTGCCCTGCAGCGTGCGGTTGAAGAAGTACCAGAGCGCGACCACCACCAGCGCGGTGACGCCGAGCACCCACAGACTCTGCGGCAGCAGCGTGGCGCCGAGGACGTGGATCGGCTCGTCGCCGGAGAAGGCCGGCAGGCTGAAGGTGTTCTTGCCCAACCAGACCTGGACCAGGCCGCGGATGACCAGCGAAGCGCCGATGGTGATGATGATCAGCGTCACCGTCTCGGCGCCCTTGACCGGTTCGATGGCCAGCTTCTCGACCAGCACCCCGACCAGCGCCGGCACCAGGATGGCGAGCACCAGCACCGCCGGCAGCGGCAGGCCCATCTGGGCAAAAAAGACGGCGAGCATGCCGCCGAGCATGATGAATTCGCCCTGGGCGAAGTTGATCACGTGGCTGGCGTTGTAGATCAGCGTGAAGCCGAGCGCCGCCAGCGCATAAGTGGCACCGACGGTGATGCCGGAAAACAGGAATTGCAGGAACTCAGCCAGCATGGTGGCTCCCTGCCCGTTGACGGGTCGTTGTCATGTTGTCTCCTCCGTTATTTATCGCGCATTGTCCCGTTCGGGCGACTAGCTTGGCAACAGGTGATCGCTGTCGGGAACCTCTGGCTGCTGCTGGGAGAAGAAGCCTTCGGTGTGGATCAGCTCGGGTTTGGCACCCAGTTGCTTGACTGTCTGCACACAGGCATCGACGAATTCGGGGCTGCCGGCAGCGAATATGGTGTGCTTGGAGAGGTCGGTGAACATCTTCGGCAGGACCGCGTCCACCCGGCCGTTGAGGTAACCCTCGCGCTGTTCGCGGGTGAGCGTGACCTTGTAGTCGAAATTGCGATGCTTGGTCCGCCACCAGGCCATCAGGCCTTCGGCATAGACGTCGTCGCGGCTGCGTGCCGAAAACAGCATCGTCACCGGCCGCCGGAAACCGCGGCGCAGAGCAGCCTCGGCCAGCGCCAGCACCGGCGCCAGACCTGTACCGGCGGCCAGGCAGAGAACCGGCGTATCGACCGAGGGATCGCCGATGAAGGTGCCGTAAGCGCCGGAAACCTTGACGCTCTCGCCGATAGCGAGTTGATCGTGGGCCCAGTTGCTGGTGACGCCGCCTTCCTGGCGGGCAATCTGCAACACCAGTTCGCCGTCCGGGCGCGGCGCGTTGGAAATCGAATAGGCCCGCGCCGGCACATCGGCCCGCGGATTGCCCAGAGTGACGTACTGGCCGGGCCAGTAGCGGATCGGCTGGCCGACCGGGCGCAGCCTCAGTTCAACCACACGCGCGGCGATCGAGCGCTTGTCGACGACGACGAAGAGCGCATCCTCGCGCGGCGGGAACAGCTTCGGTTTGGCATCCTCGGTGCCCCACTCGATGGTGATTTCCTCGGAAATCGGCTTGGCCATGCACATCAGGCCGTAGCCCTGCTTGCGCTCATCCTGGGAGAGCGCCATGTCGAGGACCATGCCCTGGTCGAACTGACCCTGCGTGACCTTGACCTTGCATTCGCCGCAGGCACCGGCGCGGCAATTGTTGGGCAGCGCGTAGCCGGCTTTCTCCAGCGCCATCAGAACGGTATCGCCATAATTGCATTCAACCGATTTGCCGGACGGCTGCATGATGATACGAGCCATTTGTCTTCCCCTTGTTATGCTGTTTTCTCTGTTGTGGCAAAGCCGGCGCCCCGTCGGGGGCACCGGCTGTCGATCATTTTGACGGGCGGATGAGGCGCATCAGAAGACCGGGATGATGTCGTCCAGGTCGACGTCGCTGACTTCCTGGCCGGTGATGCCGACTTCCGGGATCGACGGGAAGGGGATGTTGTAGCGGTCGAGGACGCCCTTGAGGTTGATCATCGCGTTGCGCCAGTTTTCCTTCTTCGCCTCGTAGCTGGGGATGCCGAAGCCGGCACCGCGGGCCACTTCCTCGGCCTCGCGCTGGTTGTCGATGAAGTCGGCGGGCAGGTCCCAGAACTCCATCGGCGGCTCGAACAGCACGGCCGACAGGAACAGGTAACCGGCGCGGATCTGCTTGGTGACGACGGCCTTGGTTTCTTCCTTGAGGCCCGGGTAATCGCGCTCCATGACCGCCATGCAGATGGCCATGTGACGACCTTCGTCGCGGCCGATGTTCTTGAAGCCTTCCTTGAAGACAGCCTCGCGGGAGTTGTCGTACATCTGCTTGAAGATGGTGGCGGCGGCGATCTCACCCATCAGGAAGGACGAGAACAGCACGGCCAGGTCGTACTTGGGCACGGCCTGCTTGTAGCCGTTCCAGTAGCGGGCGCCGTTGAAGTACAGCCACTGCACGTTCTTCTGCAGGCGCTTGCCGAGCTCGGTCTTCGGCTGGTAGGTGATCGGATCGGGATGGCCGAGCAGCTTGGTGATGGCCAGGCCGCACATGATCTCGTGGTTCTGCTCGTCGCGGGTGACCGAGAAGAAGCACTTGCGCACCGGATCTTCCTCATGCACTTCATAGGTCTTGATCAGCGCTTCGGCGAAGACCGGCGGGGCGGAGGCGTCGAACACCGACAACAGGCTCCACCAGTAGGCGATCGATTCGCGCTCTTCCCAGGTGTAGCTTTCCAGGTCCAGCGTGTCCCACGGCAACTTCTCGGGATCCCAGTCCTCGCGCCGCGCCGCTTCCCACACTTCCTGCAACTTCTTGGTCTTGCTGTTCCAGGACAGCGGATAGACGTTGGGTTGCTGGATTTCCGGCGGGAATTCCATCTTGTCCGAAAAACGCTCCTTGTTGGCAGCCATAGCTCCTCCTTCAATCGAAATATCGTGGTCGTTTTGGGCACCGCACCGGTTTGGCGAGGCGACGGAGAAATAATGATACATATTGAACACGAATGTCAACAAATTTTGTATCGAAATACGGAAAATTTTTCTCGAAACAACTTACGCAATCCAGAACATCGAAAAAACACACCAAACAATAATTCACAAAGTGATTGTTTCATAAAAACAAAATCAGTATTACGTAACAAGTTTTGCTAAACATAACGTAAAAATCTCATCAAAAAACCGATACCTTTGTTTGACTTTTACAGAACAACTTCGTATCGTTGCAACAAAGAAGCACGACAGAAACCGTCACCCAGGAGACACCCCATGCCCCAGCAACTATTGAACAAGCACCGCGCCACCCTCGACGGCGCCCTGGAAGCCATCCGCAGCCGCGGCTACTGGTCCGCCTACAACGAGATGCCGAGCCCCAAGACTTATGGCGAAACTGCCGCCGACGACGGCAAGGCGGCATTTGCCGCCCATCTCGGCAAGGCCTTCGTGCTCGACCAGCCGGGCGGCAAGGGCTGGCACGGCGGCGAACGCTCGCCTTACGGCATTGAACTCAACGTCAGCTATCCGGTGTGCGATCCGGAAGTGCTGATCGCCGCCGGCCGGAAGGCCATGGACGGCTGGCAGAAGGCTGGTGTCGACGGGCGCACCGGCGTCTGCCTGGAAATACTGGATCGCCTGAATAAGCAGAGCTTCGAAATCGCCCACGCGGTGATGATGACCACCGGCCAGGGCTGGATGATGGCTTTCCAGGCCGGCGCCCCGCACGCCCAGGACCGCGGCCTGGAAGCCGTCGCCTATGCCTACCGCGAGCAGAGCTTCGTGCCGACCGAAACGGTCTGGGACAAGCCGCAGGGCAAGAACCCGCCACTGGTCATGAAGAAGCACTTCGAGATCGTCGGCCAGGGCGTCGGCGTCGTCGTCGGCTGCGGCACCTTCCCGACCTGGAATACCTATCCCGGCCTGTTCGCGGCGCTCGCCACCGGCAACGCGGTGATCGTCAAGCCGCACAGCAACGCCATCCTGCCGGCAGCGATCACCGTGCGCACGATCCGCGCCGTGCTCGCCGAAAACGGCATCGATCCCAACCTGGTCACCCTGTGCGTCGCCAGCGAACGCAGCGCGACGCAGAAGCTGGTCACGCATCCGGCCGTGAAATCGGTCGATTTCACCGGCGGCAACGCCTTCGGCCAGTGGCTGGTCGACAACGCCCGCCAGGCCCGCGTCTATGCCGAACTGGCCGGCGTCAACAACATCGTCATCGACTCGACCGACGCCTACAAGGCAATGCTGCGCAACCTCGCGTTCACGCTCTCGCTCTACTCCGGCCAGATGTGCACCACCTCGCAGGCGATCTTCGTGCCGGCCGCCGGCATCGATACCGAAGACGGCCACAAGTCCTACGACGAAGTGTGCGCCGACCTGGCCAAGGCCGTCTCCGGTTTCCTGAGCAAACCGGAAGTCGCCCTCGCCGTGCTCGGCGCCGTGCAGTCGGCCGACACCTTGCAGCGCATCAAGGACGCCGACAGCGGCGCCCTCGGCCGCGTCGTGCTCGCCTCCAGCAAGCTGGACAACCCGGAATTCCCGGCCGCCGAAGTGCGCACCCCGGTCCTGCTCGCCTGCGACGCCGCCGACGAAGCCGCCTACATGGAAGAACGCTTCGGGCCGATCAGCTTCATCGTCAAGGTCGCCGACACGCCGGCCGCCATCGCCCTGTCCGAACGCATCGTGTCGACGCATGGCGCGCTGACCGCCGGCATCTACTCGACCCGCCCGGAAATCATCGACGCGATGACCGCCGCCACGATGCGCGCCAAGGTCGCCCTGTCGATCAACCTGACCGGCGGCGTCTTCGTGAACCAGTCGGCAGCCTATTCCGACTACCACGGCACCGGCGGCAACCCGGCAGCGAACGCGTCCTACGCCGACGCCGCCTTCGTCGCCAACCGGTTTGTCGTCGTCCAGCGTCGTTACCATATCTGAGGGGGCCGCATGGAATTCGCCACCATCCGTTTTGAAGTCAGCAACGGCATCGCCCGCCTGACCCTGAACCGCCCCGACAAGCTGAACAGCTTCACCGGCGAGATGCACGCCGAACTGCGCGTCGCCCTCGACCGCGTCCAAGCCGACCGCAGCATCCGCGTCCTGGTGCTCAGCGGCGCCGGCCGCGCCTTCAGCGCCGGCCAGGACCTGGCCGACCCCGACATGCAGGCGATAGACGGCCACCAGCCGGACATCGGCAACATCGTCGAGAAGAACTACAAGCCGCTGGTGCTGCGCCTGCAGAACCTGCGCGTGCCGACCCTGGCCGCGGTCAACGGCATCGCCGCCGGCGCCGGCGCCTCGGTGGCGCTGGCCTGCGACCTGGTCGTCGCCACGCAGTCGGCGTCCTTCCTGCAGGCCTTTTCCAAGATCGGCCTGATTCCCGACACCGGCGGCACCTGGTTCCTGCCACAACGCGTCGGCATGGCGCGCGCCATGGGTCTGGCCCTGCTCGCCGACAAGCTGCCGGCCGCGAAGGCCGCCGAGTGGGGGCTGATCTGGGAATGCGTCGCCGACGACGCCTTCGCCGCCCGCATCGACGCCCTCGCCGCCCAGCTCGCCGCGCT
>DILW01000080.1 GCA_002425245.1 Betaproteobacteria bacterium UBA5582
CTCGATGGCGTGCGCAGCGCCGCCGGCTACGCGCTCGATGCCGCCGGCCGGCGCTACACGCTGACTTTCCTGATCAACGACCCGCAGGCGCAGGAAGGCGGTGCTGCAATCGACGCTTTGCTCGACTGGATCGCTGCCCGGCCATAAGCAGACTGTGCTCGAAAAGTACCCGGCGATGGGCTAGAGTGTAAGCAAGGGTGACGGGATCGAGAAACAAAACACCCAACCAATGCAGCATAGGGAGATTGGTCATGAAACGCCGGCAATTCACACTGTGCGCCCTCGGCCTCAGTATCGCTCCGCAGCTCTTTGCCGCCAACAGAAATCGCCGCAGGGCGGTCGTCGCTTTCGCCCAGGACACCATGGCCAACGACTGGCGCTCCGCTCAGGTCCGCGACCTGCGCGAGGCGCTCGCCACCCGCCCTGAGATCGAATTCCTGTTCAGCGACGCCGGCGGCGACACCGCCCGCCAGGTGCAGGACATCGAGAATTTCGCCGCGCGCGGTGTCGACGTCCTGATCACCAGCCCGCGCGACGCCGAACTGATGCGTGAGCCGATTGCCCGCGTCCATCGTCGCGGGATCCCGGTGATCCTGCTGTCGCGGCGGGTCAACGGCGAGGAGTTCACCCACTTCGTCACCGCCGACAATCGGGCCATTGCCCGCAATGCGGCGCAACACCTGGCGCGCCGGCTGAAAGGCAGGGGCCGCATCCTGATCCTTCAGCACATCCCGACCACCACCCCAGGGCAATTACGCACCGAGGGTTTTCTCGAAGAATTGAAAAACCACCCCGGCCTGCAGGTCGCCGCCATCAAGCGGGCTGATTCGCAGCGGGCACTGGCCATCCTCAAGGTTGAGGAAGCACTGGCCGAGAGGCTGCCCTTCGACGCCATCTACGCCCAGTCGGACAGTATGGCACTGGGCGCGATCATGGCCTTGAAGAAGAACGGCATCGACCCGAAGACACTGCCGATCACCGGCATCGACTTCATCAGCGACGCCCGCGCCGCCATCCTCGCCGGCGAACTCGACGCCAGTTTCACCTACCCGACTTTCGGCCGTGAAGGCGCTGAAGCGGCGCTGACCCTGATCGGCGGCGGCAAGCTCGCAAGTCGGGAGCGTATCGTTCCTTCAATCGCCGTCACGCGTGAGAATGCCGAGCGGATCAAACCCATCTTTTAGGCGTGAGAAAACTTTCACTGGCACAGCGCCTCCTCCTGCTGTGGTTTGCCGCGACCATCGCCGTCCTGCTGGTCGCAGGTGGTCTGTTCTCACTGCTGCGCAGCCAGCAGTTGGCGAGCGAGGACGAAGGCCGCCTGGTCGCTGCCTGGCAGCACCTGGACAGCGAGATAGATTACCGCGCCGGCGAGCTCTCCGGTATTGCCCGCCGCCTGGCCGGGTCGACCGAGTTGCAGGCGACGCTCAACCTTTTTCATGGCTACTTCGCCAGTGAAGGCGGCGATGCCGACATCTTCGACTTCCCGGCCCGCGAACTTGCCGGCCAGCTGGCCAACACCGGCCGCGCCAGCGGACTCGACTGGCTGGTGGCCGACGCCGCCCACGGCAGCATCGCCGGTTATGCCGGGCACCGCCAGTTCTACTGGTCGCATGGCACCGACGGCAAACGGCAACTGCTGGCAACCCCGCCTGACAGCGGCAATTTTGCCGCCAGCGACAACATCGTCCCCAGCCGCCCGCCCAACACCGGCGGCAAGGCATACCTGACCGCCTGCCACGACCGCCCCGGCATCGCCATTGCCATCGATTTCCCGGTAATCCTGAGCGTCCGCCAGACGACAATCGGTCACCTGTCGCTCGGCCGCTGCCTTGACCGCGAGTTCTTTGATCGACTGGCTGGTGAAACCGGCCTCGCCTACGCCCTCGAAGCCACGCCCACGCTCAAGTCGCCGCAAATGCCCGAGGCCCTGATTGGCATGACCGGGAAGCGCCCTCTGGCCGCGGCCACCCACTGGCTGCCGGCGTCACAACTCGGCCGCGCCGACGACGTCGCTTTTGCCAGCGTCACCCTTGAACTTGCCGACGGCAAGCAGATCGGGCTGCGTCTGGCCCGTCTGGACGACCGTGCCAGCGCGCCAACCGCGGCCTTGATCGGTTCCGGCATCGTCAGTCTGGTCCTGGTTTCGCTGGCCGTCTTCATCGCCGGCCTGCTCTTCATGCGCGACCAGGTGACGCGGCCCCTGCAACGCCTGATGACGGCCGTTGACTCCGCCCGCGCCGGCAACTTCCAGCCGCTCGCCGACCACATGCCGGATAACGAGCTGGGCAGATTGGGCGCCGTTCTCAATGACACGATGATGGCGCTGACCCACGAGCGGACGCACCTGCAAACGCTGGTGTCGACAATTCCCGACCTGATCTGGCTGAAGGATGCGGACGGCATCTATCTCGACTGCAACCCGCGTTTCGAGGCCTTCTTCGGTGCCAGCAAGGCGACGATCGTCGGCAAGACCGATTACGATTTCGTCGACCGGGAACTCGCCGACTTTTTCCGCGCCAAGGACTGCGCGGCAATCGCGGCCGGCGCGCCAACCAGCAACGAAGAATGGCTGACCTTCGCCAGCGACGGCTACCACGGCCTTTTCCTCACCACCAAGGCACCGATGCACCTGGCCGACGGCCGCTTGATCGGCGTTCTCGGCATCGCCCACGATATCACCCCGCTACGGCGGGCGATGGACGAACTGGCCGAACACCGCGACCGTCTGGAAGAAATGGTCGGCCAGCGCACCGCCCAGCTCGAAGCGGCCAACCGCCGGCTCGCCGAAACCCAGTTCGCGATGGACCGGGTCGGCATCGGCATCCACTGGGTCGACCCCGACAGTGGGCGGTTTACTTACGTCAACCATCACGCAGCCAGCCTGCTCGGCTATACCCCCGAGGAAATGCTCGATCTGACGGTCAGCGACATCGACCGCAACTACGACCCGGTGGCTTTCGCCGAAGTGGTCCGGCAGGCCCGCGAACACGGAGCGGCTCGCTTCGAAAGCAGCCAACTGACTCGGGACGGCCGGGAAATACCGGTCAGCGTCAGTCTCAACTACCGCGAAGCCTGCGCCGAGCAGCCCGCCAGCCTGATTGTCTTCATTACCGACATCAGCCAGCAGAAGGAGGCAGAAAAAGCCCTGCACGACGCCAAGGAGGCCGCCGAAGCGGCCAACGTCGCAAAGAGCAGCTTCCTCGCCAACATGAGTCACGAGATCCGTACCCCGCTCCATGCCATCACCGGCATCGCTCACCTGATGCGGCGTAGCGGCCTGCCGGAC
The DNA here is from genome assembly GCA_002425245.1 of Betaproteobacteria bacterium UBA5582. Taxonomy (GTDB): domain Bacteria; phylum Pseudomonadota; class Gammaproteobacteria; order Burkholderiales; family Rhodocyclaceae; genus Azonexus. Next base: position 3,287 of record DILW01000080.1, read on the forward strand.
GAGCAGCGGCAACGCCTGGACAAGATCGATTTGGCCGGCCAGCACTTGCTCAGCATCATCAATGCCATCCTCGACCTGTCGAAGATCGAAGCCGGCAAATTCGAACTTGAGGACGGTGAAGTGCAACCCGGCGCCATCCTCGCCAATGTTGCCTCGATGCTGACCGAGAAGGCCGAAACCAAGGGCATTGCCCTGCTCACCGACGACCAGACCGGCGCCATCCGCCTGCGTGGCGATGCAGCCCGCCTGCAGCAGGCGCTACTCAATTTCGCCGGCAACGCGGTCAAGTTCACCGAGCAGGGCAGTGTCACGATGCGCACGCTCATCGAAAGTGAAGACGAGACCGGCGTCCTCCTGCGCTTTGAAGTCGAAGACACCGGGATCGGCATCGACAAGGCCGCCCAGGAGCGCCTGTTCAGTGCCTTCGAGCAGGCCGACAACTCGATCAGCCGGCGCTTCGGCGGCACCGGCCTGGGCCTGGTCATTACCCGCAAGTTGGCCCGGGCGATGGGCGGCGACACCGGCGTCGACAGCAAACCGGGCCGCGGCAGCCGCTTCTGGTTCACCGCCCGCCTGCAAGCGGCCA
>DILW01000146.1 GCA_002425245.1 Betaproteobacteria bacterium UBA5582
GAACCAGCCTTCGACGTGGCCGTCGATGGAAATCCCGTTATCGTCGTAGAAGGCGACCAGCTTGTTCAGCCCCCACACGCCGGCCAGCGCGCAGGCTTCGTGGCTGATCCCTTCCATCATGCAGCCGTCGCCGAGGAAGGCCCAGGTGCGGTGATCGACGATGGCGTGGCCGGGGCGGTTGTAGCGCTGGGCCAGCAGCTTTTCCGTCAGCGCCATGCCGACCGCGTTGCTGATGCCCTGGCCGAGCGGCCCGGTGGTCGTCTCGACCCCCGGCGTGTGGCCGACTTCCGGGTGGCCGGCGGTCTTGCTGCCGAACTGGCGAAAACGTTTGAGTTCGTCGAGCGGCAGGTCGTAACCGGTCAGGTGCAGTAGCGCGTAGATCAGCATCGAGCCGTGGCCGTTCGACAGCACGAAGCGGTCGCGGTCGGCCCACTGAGGGTTGGCCGGGTTGTGGCGCAGGTGGTCGCGCCACAGGACTTCGGCGATGTCGGCCATGCCCATCGGGGCGCCGGGGTGCCCGGACTTGGCCTGCTCGACGGCGTCGATGGCCAGGAAGCGGACGGCGTTGGCCAGCTCGCGACGGAATGCGGTGGTGGTCATGTCTCTCTCCATCTCTTTAAGTTTCCGTGGCTCAGGCGCGACGCTTCTGGTCCATCAGGCGCAGGACCATGGGCGTGAAGATCATCTGCATCGCCAGCCCCATCTTGCCGCCGGGCACCACCAGGGTGTTCGGGCGGGTCAGCATGCTGCCGTGCAGGATGTTGAGCAGGTACTGGAAATCGATGCCCTTGGGGTTGGCGAAACGGATCACCACCATGCTCTCGTCGGCACTGGGAATGTCGCGGGCGATGAAGGGATTCGAGGTATCGACGATGGGCACACGCTGGAAATTGACGTGGGTGCGCGAGAACTGCGGGCACAGGTGGCTGACGTAGTCGGGCATGCGGCGCAGGATGGTGTCGGTCACCGCTTCCTGCGAGTAGCCGCGCATCTTCTGGTCGCGGTGCAGCTTCTGGATCCACTCCAGGTTGATGATGGGCACCACGCCGACACACAGGTCGACCTGGGCGGCGATGTCGATGCCGTCACCGGCCCAGGCGCCGTGCAGGCCTTCGTAGAACATCAGGTCGGTGTCGGCGGGAATTTCCTGCCACGGCGTGAAGGTTCCCGGCGCCTGGCCCCAGGGTTCGGCTTCACCGGCGTCGTGCAGGTATTTGCGCACCTTGCCGCTGCCGTTGCGGCCGTAGTCGATGAACAGGTCCTGCAGTTCCTGCAGCAGGTTGGCCTCCGGACCGAAATGGCTGAAGTTGAGGTTGCCCTGCTCTTCCTGCGCCTTCATCTCGGCGCGCATGGCGAGACGGTCGTAGCGATGGAAGGAGTCGCCCTCGACGATCTGGGCGTTCAGCTTCTCGCGCCGGAAGATGTGCTGAAAACTCTGCATCACGGTACTGGTACCGGCGCCGGACGAGCCGGTGATGGCGATGATCGGGTGCTTGACGGACATGGCGGATGACTCCCCGGGATATGGAATTCTCTGGCGGCTTCAGTCGCGGAACAGCGAGCGTTCGGCGAACAGGGGCGAAGCGTAGGGGCGGTCGGCCCCGGTATCGTATTCGTAGTGGTAACGCTCCAGCCGCTCGACTTCCTCGCGCGAACCGAGGATCACCGGCACCCGCTGGTGCAGTTTTTCCGGCGCCACTTCGAGGATGCGCCCACGCCCGGTCGAGGCCGCACCGCCGGCCTGCTCGATCAGCATGGCCATCGGGTTGGCTTCGTAAAGCAGGCGCAGGCGACCCGGCTTGGCCGGATCCTTGTTGTCCTTGGGGTACATGAAGATGCCACCGCGCATCAGGATGCGGTGCACTTCGGCGACCATGGACGCGATCCAGCGCATGTTGAAATCGGCCTCGCGGATGCCGGTCTTGCCGGCCTTGCACTCGCTGACGTAGCGCTGCACCGGCGGCTCCCAGAAGCGTTCGTTGGAGGTATTGATGGCGAATTCGCGGGTCGCTTCCGGCACGCGGATGTCGGGATGGGTGAGAATGAAATTGCCGCTTTCGCGATCCAGCGTGAACGCATGCGTCCCCGTGCCGACGGTGAGCACCAGCATGGTTGCCGGCCCGTAGATGGCATAGCCGGCCGCCAGCTGCTCGGTGCCGGGACGCAGGAAGTCGCTGCTCTCGGCATCGCCGGCCTCGGCCCGGTGCAGGATCGAGAAGATGGTACCGACCGAGACATTGACATCACTGTTCGACGAGCCGTCGAGCGGATCGAAGACCAGCAGGTAGCGACCGCGCGGATAGGCAGCGGGGATGGCGTACGGCGCATCGAGCTCTTCCGAGGCCATGCCGGCCAGTTGACCGCCCCATTCGCAATGACGCAGGATGGCCTCGTTGGCCAGCACATCGATCTTCTTCTGCTCTTCACCCTGGACATTGGTCGCCTCGGCCGAGCCGGAAAAGCCCGACAATGCGCCTTTGCCAACCAGGGCGGAGATGCTCTTCACCGCCGCCGCCACATCGATCAGCAAGGCGCCCATGTCGCTGTGCTGGCCGCGGGTCTGCTCGATGACGAACTTCGACAGCGTGGTGCGTCCGAATAGCATGATGTCTCCTGAACTTGAATCCGTTATTCCATTTGCAGCAAAGATAAGTGACTTATTAATTAAGCGACAGTCATTCTTTCTTAATTGGTAGATAAGTTACGTTTTATTAAACGCAGCTGATTGTGCGCTTCAGCAAAGCTGACTGGTCACCCCCGCCGTCGCGGCTTATCTTCTGCGCATGGACACTCTCAAGGCAATCATCTTCGACGTCGATGGCACGCTGGCCGAAACGGAACGCGACGGCCACCGGCCCGCCTTCAACGCAGCATTCCACGAAGCAGGACTGGACTGGTACTGGGACGAGGCGCTATACGGCGAGTTGTTGAGCGTGACCGGCGGCAAGGAGCGTATCCGCCACTACGGCGCGCACTACGCACCGGCCATCGCCGCACGCCCCGACTTCGACGCGCTGGTCGGCCAACTGCACAAGATCAAGACCGCGCACTACCTGCGCCTGGTCGACCAGGGCCAGCTACCGCTCCGCCCCGGCGTCGCCCGGTTGCTCAATGAGGCCCGGCAAGCCGGCATCCGCCTGGCCATCGCCACCACCACCACGCCCGAAAACGTCGACACCCTGCTCCGCGCCAACCTCGGCCCCGACGCCCCCGGCTGGTTCGAAGTCATCGGCGCCGGCGACATCGTCCCGGCCAAAAAGCCGGCCCCGGACATCTACCAGTGGGTCCTCAACCGCCTCGCCCTGCCGGCAGCCGCCTGCCTGGCCATCGAAGACTCGGAAATGGGCCTGAAATCGGCGTTGAGCGCGGGATTGCGCTGCGTAGTCACGATTAGCGAATACACCCGCGGACAGGATTTTCGCAGGGCGTGGAGGGTGCTGGAGGGGTTGGAGGAGTGTTCGTTGGGGGAACTGGGGGAGTGACTGGTCGGCGAGATTGCGGGCAGCGCTCGGCGAGCGGCTAAGATTGACGCATAAGCCTCAAGCATTTGCGGCAACGGGACGCAAGAAACGAAAAAGGCCTTGAATAATCAAGGCCTTAAACAGGATTTCTTGGTCGGAGTGACATGATTCGAACATGCGACCCCTGCGTCCCGAACGCAGTGCTCTACCAGGCTGAGCTACACTCCGATGGCTGGAAAAACCTAGTGATTTCTCTCTACTGCCAAGAAGGACAATTGTAGCAGAGCTTTTTTATAAATTGAATCCCCCAGGGCCGAAATTGATGCTCTCGCGAGCGTGGCTTCCTGTTCAGCACGTGCGCGGGCGTGCGCGAGCGCGCCACTTTCCTGAATTGCCGCCAGGACGGCGGGAAAGTCGTCGCGTCCGCCTTCCTCAATAGCCCGCCGTACACAGGCGGCTTGCGCCGGCGTTCCATGCTGCATGACGTAGATCAGCGGTAAGGTCGGCTTGCCTTCAGCCAGATCGTCACCCAGATGCTTGCCGGTATCTGCCTCCTGCCCGGAGTAATCGAGAACGTCGTCCACCAACTGGAATGCTGTGCCCAGATGCATCCCGTAACGCGCCAATGCATCTTCCAGTTCCGGTTCGGCCTTGCCGATGATCCCCCCCAGGCGGGCCGCCGCTTCGAACAGCTTGGCCGTCTTGTAGTGGATGACCTGCATGTAGCGCGCCTCGTCCACGTCGGCATCGTGGCAGTTCATCAATTGCAGGACTTCGCCTTCGGCGATGATGTTGGTGGCGTCCGACAATACCTGCATGACGCGCATGTCGTTGACCGCCACCATCATCTGGAAGGCGCGAGAGTACAGAAAATCGCCAACCAATACGCTGGCCGCGTTGCCAAAGGCTGCATTCGCCGTTTCCCGGCCCCGCCGCAGATCGGACTCGTCGACCACGTCGTCATGCAGCAGGGTGGCCGTGTGGATGAATTCGACAACCGCTGCCAGTTCGTGGTGGTGCTTTCCCTCGTAGCCCAGGCTACCCGCGGTCAGCAACACCAGGGCCGGGCGCATACGCTTGCCACCGCTGTTGATGATGTATTCGGCGACCTGTCTGACCAGCACCACGTCCGAATGCAAGCGCTCACGTATCACTGCGTCGACGGCATTCATGTCGGGCCCGATCAGGGCGTATAGCTGTTCCAGGGTCACGGTAGTCTTCTCAGGGTGAAGCGCGGAATCTTAGGGGGCCCGTCGCAGCCAGTCAAGACCAATTCAGGCATGACGGGGCCCCGTTAGCGGCGCCGGTTTGCTAAACTCGGCACATCTATAACAAGGGAGACGGGGATGGACATCCGCGCGATCATTTCGCCGACGGTACTCGACCGCGAAGCACTGGAGGAGTTTGCCGACGCCCTCTCGGACCGCGCTCCAGAAGTTGAACGCGATGTTGCCCGCCTGAAGAAGGCTTCGGGCGACCGCGAACTGACCGCCGATCTCTTCCGCGCCATCCACAACATCAAGGGGGACGCGGCACTATGCAAGTTCGAGCTTGGTATCGCCATTGCCCACCCGATCGAGTCGATGATGTCGCGCTTTCGCGAGGGCGAAATCGTTTTCTCGGATCTGCTCGCGGAACTCATCCTGCTCGCAGTCGATCGCCTTGAACTGGCAACGGATGCCGTTCTTTCCCGCAAACCGCTGGAGAATCTGCGCTTGGTTGACCTGGTCCAGGGACTGGACCAGCTGTCAACCACCGCTACCGACAAGATCGATGCCCGCTGTGCCGAGCTAATCGAGGCGGTTACCGGTTTTCCCCCCGTCATCACCGGCATGTCCAGCCGTGCCCCAAAACTCGGCACGCCCAAGCCGGAACAGACCAACGCCAGTGATGACCTGCATTTCTTCCGCTCACTGGCGATGCAATTCGAGAGCCGTTCCCCACTGTTCAAGGGGCGAACCATGCGCATTTTGCGGCTGGCCCTGGAGACGAATCGCGCAGGAGGCAATGCCGTCGATCCAGTGCAACTTGAAGCGGCGGTTTATCTGCACGATGTCGGGATGATGCTCCTGCCTGAAGCCACCTGGCTCAAGATCGGCAAACTGACTGACAGCGATAAAGCCCTGCTACGCAATCACCCCGGCTACGCAGCAGGCTTGTTGCAGCGCATGGCAGGTTGGGAGGCTGCTACCCGCATGGTGGCCCAGCACCACGAAATGCCGGACGGCGGCGGCTACCCAAATCAGCTCAGCAGTGGCGATATCTGCCCTGGCGCCAAGATCCTGGCCATTGTCGACGCCTTCGAGGCGGTCATGCTCAAGCACATACACCGCGGCAAGAACCGCTCCGTGCTGCGGGCAATCGCCGAAATCAACGCTTGCGACAAGCAATTCGCGCCAGAGTGGATCGGCCCGTTCAACGCGGTCATTCGCAAAACGATAGAGAGCTGATGCCAGAAGACGACAACCGCCGTTTCAGCGGGGTACGCCGCCTGTATGGCGAAGCCGGTTTTCAGAAGCTTTGCGCCGCCCATGTTTGCGTTGTCGGCATCGGCGGCGTCGGTTCCTGGTGCGTCGAGGCACTGGCCCGGACCGCAGTCGGCCGCCTGACACTGATCGACCTCGACATGGTCGCCGAGTCCAACACCAACCGCCAGATCCATGCGCTTGATGGGATCTACGGCAAGGCCAAGGTTGATGCCATGGCCGAGCGGATTGCGCAGATCAACCCAAGCTGCCAAGTCGACTGTATTGAGGACTTCGTCACTGCGGACAACCTGGAACCGACATTGGGCCGAGGCTTCGATGTGGTAATCGATGCCATCGACCAGGCCAGGGTGAAAACCGCCATGATTGATTTCTGCCGGCGAAAGGGACAGTCCTTGATCGTCGTCGGCGCCGCCGGCGGCCAAACCGATCCGACTCAGGTTTGCTTCAGCGATCTCAGCCAAACGATACAGGATCCGCTGCTCGCCAAGGTGCGGGCCAGTTTGCGCCGAGAGCATGGCTTTCCCCGGCAGGGAAAATTCGGCGTACCCGCGGTGTATTCGACCGAACCGCTACGTTATCCTCAAGCCCAGGGTGAGTGTGAGGTCCGCCCGACAGCGACCGGTTTGAACTGCGCAGGTTTTGGCTCATCGGTCTGCGTCACCTCGGTGTTCGGCATGACCGCCGCCAGCCGCGCCATTGAGTTCATCTGCGGCCGATAAAGTCGGAGCTGAGCCCAGGACGGGACCGAACAGTTTTCTTCGACCGCTAACGCAAAAACCCCCTCAGTGTTT
>DILW01000086.1 GCA_002425245.1 Betaproteobacteria bacterium UBA5582
CAGCCGTGTGCTCTTCCGACCTGAAGCACCCGGCTCGCCGCCAGCTTGGCGCGGCTGCGCGCTTCGTCGGTGTCGGCGCCGTTGGCGACGGCGACGCCCATGCGCCGCTTGCTGAAGGCTTCCGGTTTGCCGAACAGGCGCAGGTCGCTGCGCGGCACGGCCAGCGCTTCGGCAACACCGGCGAAGGCGATGCCCTTCTCTTCCATGCCGCCGTAGATCACCGCCGAGGCGCCCGGCTCGCGCAGCGCGGTGTCGACCGGCAGGCCGAGGATGGCGCGGGCGTGCAGTTCGAACTCCGAGAAGCGTTGCGAACACAGCGTCACCAGCCCGGTATCGTGCGGCCGCGGGCTGACTTCCGAGAACCAGACCATGTCGCCCTTGACGAAGAGTTCGACGCCGAACAGGCCGCGACCGCCGAGGTTGCCGGTCACCGCGCCAGCGATTTCCTGCGCCCGGGCCAGCGCCGCCGGGCTCATGACCTGCGGCTGCCAGGATTCGACGTAGTCGCCGGAGACCTGGATGTGGCCGATCGGTTCGCAGAAACGGGTGACCACTTCGCCGCTGGCGTCGCGGGCGCGCACCGTGAGCAGCGTGATCTCGTAGTCGAAATCGATGAAGCCCTCGACGATCACCCGGCCTTGATTGACCCGGCCGCCGCTCGCCGCATAGTCCCAGGCCTTGTGCACGTCGTCCGGGCCGCGCAGCAGCGACTGGCCCTTGCCCGACGACGACATCACCGGCTTGACGATGCACGGGTAGCCGATGCCGCCGTCGATTGCCGCCTGCAGTTCGGCCAGCGAGTCGGCGAAACGGTAGGGCGAGGTGGGTAGCCCAAGTTCCTCGGCGGCCAGGCGGCGGATGCCCTCGCGGTTCATGGTCAGGCGGGCGGCGCGGGCGGTCGGGATGACTTCGGCCAGGCCTTCGGCTTCCAGTTCGACCAGGGTGTCGGTGGCGATGGCCTCGATTTCCGGGACGATCAGTTGCGGCTTTTCCAGCTCGACCAGGCGGCGCAGCGCGGCGCCGTCGGTCATTGGAATGACGTGGGCGCGGTGGGCGACCTGCTGGCCGGGGGCGTTTTCGTAGCGGTCGACGGCGATCACCTCGACGCCCAGGCGCTGCAGCGCGATGACGACTTCCTTGCCGAGTTCGCCGGCGCCGAGCAGCATGACGCGGGTGGCGGAAGGGGAAAGCGGGGTGCCGATCTGCATGGGGTTTCCTGAGGCGAGAGTGGTTTTCGGGGCGAATTTAGGCGGCAGCGCCGGGAAAAGCAAGTCTCGTGAGGCCGGTGTTCTGGCGCACGAAGTGCTGGAGACAAAATGTATTAAATATGATATTTTCTAGATAAATAAAAATGCTTCGTCCGGCCCGCTGCTGAACGGCGCATCAATAGCCATGGAGAGCGTCTTGACCCCACCGCCGGAATCCCGTCTGCCGCGCTACGATCTTGCCGCTGGCCTGGTTTCCGGACGGCTCGGCCTGGGCTTCAGCCTGGTCATCGTGGCGATCATTGCACTGAGCGTCACGCTGGTCGGCATCTGGCTCGACCGCTACCTCGAGAAACGGCACGAGACCGAGCTGTCCCGGGTCAATCAGCAGGTCGGAGACATGGTCGAAGCCTACGCCAAGGTGCTTGAGCAATCGACCCGGACGCTCGGTCAGGCCTTTGCGGCAGGCTTCCACGACCTCCAGCTCGATGTCGGCCAGCCACAGACGAGCGGCGGCCGGCGCCTGCCCGCGTTGCGCGACGGGACTCTGCTGCTCAATAACGCCACCTTGCCGGTCGACCGCTTCAGCAGCGCGACCGGCGCGACGGCGACGGTGTTCGTGTTCAACGGCGACGATTTCGTGCGCGTCGCCACCTCGTTCCGCCAGGAAGACGGCGAGCGGCCGCTGGGCACCGAACTCAGTCCGCAGCATCCGGCGTATGCGCTGCTGCTCGGCGGGCGTTCGTTCACCGGGCCGGCGACCGTGTTCGGCCGCAAGTTGATGACCCACTACCAGCCTTTGCACGACCGGCAGGGGCGGCTGGTCGGGGCGGTCTATACCGGCGTCGATTTCACCGAAAGCCTGGGATTTCTCCGCGAGCGCATCCTGGGCATCAAGGTCGGTCGCAGCGGCCACAATTTCGTGATCGAGATGCGCGGCGGGCAGGGGGCGCTGGTGATGCATCCCAGCCGCGAGGGTGAAAGCCTGGATCGGCTGCCGCCCTTGCGCCCCTTGCTCGATGCCCTGCGTCAGTCACCGGCCGGCACGGTCAATTACCGCTGGGCGGAAGCTCCGGCGGCGGGTGGCGATGCCGACAAAGTTGCCGTATTCCGCGCCTTTCCGCAGTGGGGGTGGACCCTCGTCACAGCGGCGGATGCCGACGATTACCATGAAGACCTGCGGCCCCTGATCGAGGCCATGGCGATCTTCACCGTCCTGCTGAGTGTTGCGCTGCTCAGCATGGTCATGCTGTTCACTCGTCTCTTCCAGCGTGAGGAAAGGGCGCTGCATCAGGCACGCCAGGCAGCGGAAGCCGGTAACCGGGCGAAGTCGGAATTCCTGGCGACCATGAGCCATGAAATTCGCACGCCAATGAACGGTGTCATCGGGATGACGGAGTTGGCGCTGGAAACTGATCTCACGGCGGAACAGCGCAGTTACCTGAACATCGTCAAGGGCTCGGCCGACAGCCTGCTGACGATCATCAACGACATCCTCGATTTTTCGAAGATCGAGGCCGGCAAGCTCGACATCGAAACCATCAGTTACGACCTAGCGCCCCTCTTGTCCGGTTGCCTGAAGTCGCTGGCCATCCGGGCCGAGGAAAAGGATCTGGAGCTGCTCTGCGACATCGCGCCCGATGTGCCGCGCAGCGTCATGGGCGACCCGGTGCGCTTGCGGCAGATCCTAGGCAACCTGCTGAGCAATGCGATCAAGTTTACCGAGCGCGGCGAGGTTGAACTCGCCGTCAGTGTCGAAGCAGGCGGAAATGGCGCCGCTCAGCAGCTGCATTTCCGGGTCCGCGACACCGGCATCGGCATCGCCCCGGACAAGCAGCGGGCAATCTTCGAGGCCTTTACCCAGGAAGACGCGTCAACCACCCGCCGCTTCGGCGGTACCGGGCTGGGGCTGACGATCAGCCGCCGCCTGGCGGAGATGATGGCGGGGCAGTTGTGGGTCGACAGCGTTCCTGGTCAGGGCAGCACCTTTCATCTGTTGCTGCCGCTGCAAGGTCAGCCGGCGGTCGGGTTGCCGCCTACCTTGGGCGACCTGCATGGAAAGCATGCGCTGATCGTCGATGACAATGAGGTCAATCGCAAGGTGTTGAGCGCCATCCTGACCCGTTGGGGGGTGACTGCAACCTGTCTCGACTCCGGCCGTGCCCTGATGCTGGACCCAGGTATCCTGCGGGCAGCGCCCTTTGATTTCCTCCTGCTTGATTACCACATGCCCGAGGTGGATGGCTTCCAACTGGTCGAGTTTCTGCGCCCGCAAGGTGCGCTCGACGGGATTCCGGTGATCCTGCTGTCGTCGGCAGCGATGCCGGGGCAAAGTGCACGCTGCCGCGATCTCGGCATTGCCGCCTACCTGACCAAGCCGGTGATCCAGGAGGAGTTGCGCGATGCGATCCAGATCGTGCTTGGTCGGAGCGCGGGCGGCAGCGCCCCGGTCGACGCCGAGCTAGTCACCCGCCAGTCGCTGCGAGAGCGGCGTCAGGGGCTGGAAATCCTCGTCGCCGAGGACAACGGGGTGAATCAGAAACTGATCCTGACCCTGCTCGAAAAGCTCGGTCATCGTACTTGTCTGGCGGAAAACGGGCAGCTGGCGTTGGAGTATTTCAGGCGCCGCCGCTTCGACCTGATCCTGATGGACATGCAGATGCCGGTCATGGGCGGGCTTGAGGCGACCCGCTGCATCCGCGACGACGAGGCGCGGCTGGGCAACGCCTCGCCGATACCGATCTTCGCGCTGACCGCCGCGGCCATGCCGGAGGAGCGGGAGGCCGGCCTGCAGGCCGGGATCAGCGGCTACCTGACGAAGCCGATCGACCGCCAGCAGTTGCGAGCGGTCCTCGACGGCATCGTTCCGGCGTCATCCCGGCAAGCGTCGGTGGCAGATTTCGACTATGCCGCCGCGCTCGCCGAAAGCGACCGGGAAATCGTCGAAATCATGGGCCCGGTCTTCCTCAAGCGCGTGCCGGTGGAGCTTGCCCAGCTCCACGAACAGGCTGCCAGCGGCAACTGGGAGGCGGTCGGGCGCATCGCCCACAACCTCAAGGGGCAGGTGGCGAGTTTCAATGCCTATCCCTTGCAGGGCGCGCTGCAGTGCATCGAGGTCGAGGCCCATGGCGGCGGCGTCGAGCCGGTTGCCCTGGCACTGCTCGACGCCAGCCTGCCGGACTTGTGCGCGGCACTGGCACAGTTTCTCGAGGAGAACGGCAATGCCGCAGGTGCGCCGTGAACTGGTGCAGCGGATGGTCATCATTCCGTAACATCAGTGTCATCGGGCTTTCATCGCGCTTCGCGATGATGCCCCCATGCCAAAAGTCAGAAGCCTGTTTCTATCGGACATCCACCTCGGCACCCGGGCGTGCCAGGCGGACAGACTCCTCGATTTCCTGCGCGAACACCCGGCCGAGCAGACCTTCCTGATCGGCGACATCGTCGATTTCTGGGCCATGAGCCGCAGCATCTGCTGGACCCAGGCGCAGAACACGGTGGTTCAGAAGCTGTTGCGCCGGGCCCGCTCCGGCGAGCGCGTGGTGTTCATTCCGGGCAACCACGACGAAGCCCTGCGCGATTACTGCGGCGTTGTCTTCGGCGACATCGAGGTGGCCGACGAGATGGTGCACGAGACCGCCGATGGCCGCCGCTACCTGCTCATTCACGGCGACCAGTTCGACCAGGTCACGCGCCATCACCGCTGGGTGGCGGTGCTCGGCGACAAGGCCTACGACCTGCTGGTCCGGCTCAATCACTGGCTTTCCTGGATCCGCCGCAAGCTCGGCTTGCCCGGTTACTGGTCGCTTGCCGGCTACGCCAAGCGGCGGGTCAAGACGGCGCTCAACTTCATTTTCGATTTCGAGGAATCGGCCGTCCATCACGCCCGCGAGCGCGGCCTCGACGGCGTCATCTGCGGCCACATCCACTGGGCCACGATCCGTCGCATCGACGGCCTCGATTACATCAACTGCGGCGACTGGGTCGATTCCTGCACCGCCATCGTCGAGCATTTCGACGGACGGCTGGAACTGGTCGAATGGGGGGCGACGACGCCCCGACCGCTGGCCATTGCTGCACCGGCTGCAGAAACCGGCGACAACATGGCGGAGGCCTGAAATGCGCGTACTGATGGTGTCGGATGTCTATTTTCCCCGGGTCAATGGCGTGTCGACCTCGATCGAGACCTTTCGCCATACCCTGGCCGGGCAGGGTGTCGAGGTCCGCCTGGTGGTGCCGCGCTACGCTGACGAAGGCGAGGCGCCGGGAATCGTCCGCGTTCCCGGTCGCCCCGTCCCGCGCGACCCCGAGGACCGACTGGTCGGCTGGCGGGCGATGCACCGGGCAGTGCTGGAGGCAGCAGCGGATTGCGACCTGATCCACGTGCAGACGCCCTTCATCGCCCACTACGCCGGCCTCAAGGCCGCCCGCCGGCTGGGCTTGCCGGTGCTCGCCACCTATCACACGCTGTTCGAGGAATACATCGAGTACTACGCCCCCTTCCTGCCGGGCAGCTGGCTGCGCAGCCACGCCAGGCGCCTGTCGCGCAGCCAGTGCAATGCCCTCGACGCGGTCGTCGTTCCCTCCACCGCGATGCGCCAGAGGCTCAGCGACTACGGGGTGAACGTCCCCATGCACGTGCTGCCGACCGGCATCCCGCTGGCCCGCTTCGCCGCCGGCGACGGGCTCGCCTTCCGCGCCGCGCACGGCATTGCGCCGGAGCGTCCGGTGGCCCTGTTTGTCGGCCGCGTCGCCCACGAAAAGAACATTGCCTTCCTGTTCGAGGCCCTGCTGGAAGCCCGCCGCCAGTTGCCGGACATCCTCCTGGTGGTTGCCGGCGAAGGTCCGGCCATGGGGGACCTGCGGGCCAGGGTCGACCAGCTCGGGCTCAACGATGCCGTCCGCTTCATCGGCTACCTCGACCGGCAGCGCGGCCTGCCCGATTGCTACGCGGCGGCGAACGTGTTCGCCTTCGCCTCGCGTACCGAAACCCAGGGCCTGGTGCTGCTCGAAGCAATGGCTGCCGGTCTGCCGGTGGTCGCCCTGTCGGCGATGGGCACGGCGGACATCCTCGACGGCGGGCGCGGCTGCTTCACGCCGCCGGACGACCCCCGGGCCTTTGGTGAAGTCCTCGGGCACATCCTTGCCAACCCTGCTGCCTGGGGGCACCTGGCCGAGGAAGCCCGCGGCCTGGCCGACGAATGGTCGGATACGGCGATGGCCGGGCGGCTCGCCGCCTGCTACCGCGAGCTGGTCCGTGCCCGCCGGCCAGCCGCCACGACGGTGACAGCCGGCGCCTGAGCGCGCTTCAGATATCCTCGATTGCCGGTAGCAGCCGGTCGGCCGCACGCAGCCGTTCGGCCATCACACGCATCACCTGCATGGCAAAGAAGGGCGTGTTCTGGACGAGAAACTGAAAGCGCTTCTCGTCGATGGCAACGAACTCGCAGTCGCTGGTGGCGAGCACGCTGGCCGAGCGCGGGCCGGGCGACACCAGGCCCATTTCGCCGACGATGCTGCCGTTGTGCAAGCTTTCGACCACCCGGTTATTGACGACCACGTCGGCACTGCCGCTGGTCAGCACGTACATCAGTCCGCCTTCGTCGCCCTCGTCGAAAAGTGTATTGCCGACGGGGACGCGAACGATGGTGGGGTTATGGGCAAAAAGTTCGAAGAAGACCATGTTGCGTTCCATAGGGTTGAGGTAGGCCTTTTGTAACATGTCGCTCCGCGTCCAGTATTTCAGGGCAATGACAAAACTCTTGCCCTTGATCCAGCGCAAGCGGCGGCGTCTACAGACGCAACAGGACGATGCCCGAGAGCACGGCGCCGCCGGCCACCAGCCCGGGGCGCAGGCGGCCTTCCTTGAACCACAGGCTGCCGATGAGCACGGCAAAGACCACCGAGCTTTCGCGCAGGGCGGCGACCAGGGCCACTGGCGCCTGGGTCATCGCCCACAGGATGGTGCTGTAGGCGGTCGTCGAGCACAGTGCGCCGGCCAGGCCGAGCCGCCAGTGCCCGGCGAAGTAGGTGAGCATCGGCCGGCCCCGCCGTCGATACTGCCAGAGCAGGATGAGCAGCGGTTCGCAC
>DILW01000150.1 GCA_002425245.1 Betaproteobacteria bacterium UBA5582
TCGCATTCCTACACCGGCAACCCGCTCGCCTGCCGGGCGGCGCTGGCGACGCTGGACATCTTCGCGCAGGACGACGTGCTTGCGGTCAACCGGCAAAAAGCACAAAAAATCGGCGCCGCATTGGCACCGCTCGCCGCCCATCCGCAAGTCGCCCACCTGCGCCAGCGCGGCATGATCGCCGCCTTCGACGTGTTCACCGACGATCCGTACTTCTCACGCCGCTTCTACCGTGCCGCGCTCGACGCCGGCGCGCTGCTGCGGCCGATCGGCAACACCGTCTACCTGATGCCGCCCTACGTCGTCGGCGACGACGAGATCGCGCTGCTCGGCCGAGTCGCCGGGCAGGCGCTGGAGATTGCCCTGCGATGACCGGACTGTTCCTGAAATCCCTGCTCGGCGCGGCGGCGGTGCTGATCATCGCTCTGCTCTCGCGCTCGAAGAGCTTCTACATTGCCGGCCTGGTGCCGCTGTTTCCAACCTTCGCCCTGATCGCCCACGCCATCGTCGGCGCCGAGCGTGGCCAGGCCGACCTGCGCACCACGGCGCTGTTCGGCCTGTGGTCGCTGATTCCCTACGCCGTCTACCTGCTCGCCGTGTACTGGCTGAGCACCCGCCTGGCGCTGGCGCCGACGCTGATCACTGCGACCCTGGCCTGGGTTGTCGCAGCGGCAGCGCTGCTCTTCGTCTGGATGCGCGTGTACGGCAACGCCTGATCCGGCGTGCCGTCAGCGGTTCCAGCAAGCCGCTAGCAGCTTGCGCACCGGCCCGACCTTTTCCAGCGGCAGCAGACCGATGATGGCGTTTTCCTCGTTGCGGCTGTCGCGCGTCACCGCCCGGTACATCGGCCGGCCATGGCGGTCGGCGATGGCGGCGATCACCGGATGGGAAATTTCCCCAGGTGTCGGCCGGATCGACACTGCCGTCTCGTTGGAAGCGAGCCGCAGCACCGAGCCCGGCGGATAAAGTCCGAGTTCGTTGACCAGATGACTGACCAGTCCCTGATCGTACTTGCCCTGCGGGTCGGCATACAGGTCAGCAAGCGCGTTTCCGGCCTCGATCCGCTCGCGGTAGGGGCGATGCCGCAGCATCGCCGAGAAGCTGTCGGCCAGGCTCATGACCCGGCTCGGCATGTCCAGCTGATCGGCACACAGGCCGGCGTAGCCGCTGCCATCCAGACGTTCGTGGTGCTCGGCCACCACCTTCAGCCACAGCCCATCATCGACCCCCGCCGCCTGCAGCAGGGCAACGCCCTTGCTGCAATGTTCGCGGATCAGCCGGCGCGCCGAATCGGATAGGCACTCGCTGGCCTCGACCCGCGCCCGGTCGCCGAGCAAGCCGAGGTCGTGGGTCAGCGCGGCACAGACCAGGCTGATCCGCTCGCCACCGTTGAGCCTGGCCAGCAATCCGAGCAGCGCGCAAACCTGGGCGGCAACGATGTGGTGCAGCACGTCATAGCGGTGATGGATGTCGAGATGCATCGCCGCGAAGGCAGCATGGGCGTCCTCATCGACCAGTTCGACAAGATCGCGAGCCAATGCCCGCACGCGTGCCACCCAGGCCGCATCGGCAACGCCTGGGCGATGATCTTCCTCGATCCGCGCCAGGCGTTCGGCCAATTTCTGCGTACGCTCGAACACACTGCCCGACAGTTGGTGCCGGCGTTGCGCCACACGCTGTGCGTTTTCCAGCAGATAGAGGCGGGTTGCCTCGCTGCCGACGAGACTGCCCCGAGTCAGCAGGAGGGTGCCGTCGCGGGTGAACACATCGAATGGCAGCATGGCGCCGACGGCGAGGTCAGTTGGCAGGATGGCGGTGAATTTCACGTTGCGTCTCCGCCCAGGTGGAACTTGCCGACCACGTCGCGCAAACCGTCGGCGTGCACCTCCAGCGCGCGCACCGAGGCCACCACGCCCGCCACGGCGGCGCTGTTGCGCGCGGCCATGGCGGCGATCTGCTCGATGTTGGCCGACGCCGAAAGACTGGCCGCCTGCTGCTCGGCGGTCGCTTCGCCGATCTGGTCGACGCCGGCGTCGACGTCGCGGATACCCGCCGCGGTCTTTTCGAGCACCGAGGCCACGCTATCGACGTCGGACTGGCTGCGGTCCAGGTGCTGCAGGCCGCGTTCGATCGCCGTCATCACCGTCGCCGACTGCTGGGCGATTTCCTGCGTCACCTGATCGATGGCGCTGGCCGAACTGCCGGATTTCTCGGCCAGCTTGCGCACCTCGTCGGCGACCACGGCGAAACCCCGTCCCTGATCGCCGGCGCGTGCCGCCTCGATCGCCGCATTGAGCGCCAGCAGGTTGGTCTGTTCGGCGATGTCCTTGACCTGGCGGGTCATGTCGTTGATCGAGCGGGTGCTGGCGACGAACTGGCCGACCGAGGCGACGATGCCTTCGACGGCCTGCCTGACGTCGCCCATCGAGGCAAGCAGCGACGCCAGGTTGTCGCCGCCGCGCCGGGCATCGTCAAGATTGCTCCGCGACTGGCAGCGGACGCGGTCGGCAACGGCGGCGATCGCGGCGACACCGGCCGCCACTTCCTCGACCGCCAACGTCGTTTCCAGCGAACGCGCCTGCTGCCCCTGCGAGGCTTCGGCCACCTCGCCGGCGATGCTCGCCAGACTGCCGGTAGCCAGACGGACCTCGCCGGCGGTCCGGGAAATCTGGCGGACCAGCCCGGCGAACTTGTCCATCATCAGGTTGAAGGCCTGCGACGCCTGCCCCACTTCGTCGTCCTTGCCGACCGGCAGGCGATGTTCGAGATCGCCTTCGCCGCTGGCGATCTGGCGCAGCCCGGCGGTCATCGCCGCCAGCGGCTGCGCGACGAAGACGCGGATGAAGAAGAACACCAGCAGGAACATGCCGCCGCAGAGGACGAGGCCGGCCAGCGCCAGCTTGGTCCGCTGCGCGCTGATGGCGTCGCCGACCTTGGCCAGCGACACCTTCATGCTGACCACGCCGAGCACGGTGCCCTCCGGCACCTGATGGCAGGCGATGCAATCCTTCCCCAGGTAGTTGCGGCTGGCCAGAGCCGGCCGGACGATGTGCAGGTACTCGCCGTTCGCATCCTCGGCCACACGGTCGTAGGCCTGCCCGCTGCGCATCACTTCGGCGATCACCGGATCGCTGGCCTGTTCGCCGGCATTGCCGGGGCCGAACACCTGGCTCACCGCTTCGCCGCGCATCACCTGCAATTCGCGGACGCTGTCGAGCTGCTTGATCTGATCGAGGAAAACCTCGCGCTGCCCCACCGTGCCGGTGATCATCATGCCGGTCAGACCGGCCAGCGTCATCTCGTGGATGCTGTGCGCGAAATCGCGCGCCTGATCGAGCGCCGCCGCCCGGTTCTCGGCGTTCTCCCAGGCAATCATCGCGCTCAGCGAAAACAGCAGGGCAACAGCGATGGCGGCAGTGAGCCGGGCAGCGATGGTTTTCATGATCGTTTTCCTTGTATTAATTGTTTTCGTTGTTTTTGGGCGCACTTACGCCATTGGCCTACCACCCCGCCGATCAGGCGACGGCGGCCGGCAGGTGGCGTTCCACCGCGCTATTCATCAGTTCATGCAGCTGTTCGAGATTGACCGGCTTGTGCAGCACCAGCACGTCGTCCGGCAAGCCGCCCTGAGCGGCGATGTCGGCATCGCTCAGTCCGGAAACGACGATGATCTGCACCTTTGCCGTCGCCGGAAACTGGCGCAGCGCCCGGATCATCTGGAAGCCGTCCATTTCCGGCATGCTGAGGTCAGTGACGATCAGATCGGGGATTTCGTAGCCGATACGCAGCAGGGCTTCGTAACCGTTCTCGCAGAAACTGGCGCTCACCGGCAGCCGCCATTTGCGGAAAAAACCGGCGTAAAGCTCGACCATCACACGTTCGTCCTCAACGACCAGCACGCGCAACGCATTCGATGCCGCGTTCGCGGTGTTCCTGGCGGCTTCGGGCTGGCGCTTGCCGACTCCCTGTTCGAGCAGGCGATCAACCGAACTGATCAGCACCCGGCGATGCCCGCCGGGGGTTTTCCAGGCCTCCAGCGCTCCGGTCTCGACCCAGGACTGGACGGTGCTCAAGGCCACCCCAAGGCGCTTGGCGGCTTCAGTGGTGGAACAGGTGTCCTTAGGGCTGAACATGATGGTTTTCCCGGTTTCCGTGACAAAGTCCGATGTTAGCAAAAAGGGCCAGCAGCTCGCCGGGCGCATAGGGTTTGTCCAGCCGCCCGGCATAGTTGAGTCCTGCCTTGACGGCATAAAGCACGGCAGTCTGCACGCAGACGTCGATAAAACCACTGGAGATGATGATCGCGGCCCGCGACGAGCGCTGCTTCAACGCCCACAGCACTTCATTACCGTCCATGCCGGGCATGGTCAGATCGAGGACGACGACGTCCGGCTGGCGATCCAGCGCCTGATCGATCGCCTGCGGATCGCCGGCTTCAATCCAGTCGAAGCCGGCCCGTTCGGCCAGACCGCCGACCAGCTTGCGGATCGCCGGATCGTCGTCGATGCTGAGCAACAGCCGGCGCTTCATGGCGTCGCTCCCGGCGCTCGCCCGGCGCGCACGACCGGCAGGTGCAACTCGATCGCCGTGCCGCGTCCCGGCGCGCTGTCGATCGCCAGACGGCCACCGGCGTGCCGGCAGAAGCCGTCGACCATGGCCAGGCCGAGGCCGGTCCCCTGGCCCGGCGGCTTGGTGGTGAAGAAGGCCTCGGTGGCCCGGGCAATCACCTCCGGTGGCATGCCCTCTCCCTCGTCGCGGACGCTGACGACGACCTGCCCCCCAGCGGACGAATCGCCGGTGGCGATCACCAAGCTGCCGCCACGAGGCATGGCATCACGAGCGTTCACCGCGAGGTTGATCAATGCGTTGTTGAAGGCATTCTCGTCGATCAACACCGTCGACGACTGTGCCTGCAACTCGACGGTGAGCGCGATGCGCTTGCCGACCGTCTGCCGGATCAGCGATTCCAGCGCTCTGATCAACTGATTGACGTCGCGCTCGGCCAGCCTGGATTCACCCCTTCGGACGAAAGTCGCCAGCGAACTGACCAGGGCGGCACCGTGACGTGCAGCCGACATCGCGTTATCGAGATGCGAACGTGAATGCGCCGGCACCTCGTCAGCAATCAGATAGAGACTGCCGAGAATCAAATGCAGCAGGTTATTGAAATCGTGCGCCAGGCCGCCCGCCATCTGGCCGACCCCCTCCATTTTCTGGGCCTCGAGGAGAATCTGCTCGGCCCGCACGCTTTCCGTGAGATCGCGAATGAAACCCGCGTAACGCACCTCCCCCTGCAGGCTGAGCGCAGTCAGCCAGAGTTCGACGGTAACCCGACTGCCATCCTGGCGCCGCATTTCGGTGCGATGGGCGCTGCCAACCAGACGCGAGAATTCGCCGCGGCGACAGACAGCCAGTTCCAGTTGCGCCTCGCGTGCCCGTTCTGCATCGAAGACCGTGGCGATGAACTCCCGCCCGACGACTTTCTTCGCCGGCCAACCCAGTATCCGCTCCGCCTGCTTGCCCCAGTCGACAATCCGGAAGTGCTCGTCGAGCGCCACGAAAGCGTCGGCCGAGGCATTGATGATCCCGGCGTGCAGCAATGCCCGGTAGCGGGATTCGGTGATGTCCTCCTTGACCGCCACGTAATGGGTGATGACGCCGGCCGGATCGCGGACCGGGCTGATCGTCATTTCCTCCCAGTACTCCTCGCCGTCCTTGCGCCGGTTGCAGACCTGGCCACGCCAGGTTTCGCCGGCGCCGATGGTCCGCCACAAGTCGGCGTAGGTCGCGGCGGAGATGCGACCGGACTTCAGCAGGCGCGGATTGCGGCCCACCACCTCGCCGGCAGCGTAGCCAGTCATTTGTTCGAAGCCCTGATTGACGTACTCGATCTCGCCCGCCGCGTTGGTGATCATGATTCCGGAGCGGCTCTGCGAGATTGCCGTATCAAGGAGCTTGCCGGTGCGTTCCAGGGCGTGGCGAACGGTAATGTCCTCGTGCGAGACCAGGACGAACTGCTCTGCATCGAGGCGGAAGGGAATCAGCCAGAGCTTGAACCAGCGATCTCGGCTCGGATCACCGGGATGCGGGCAAAGGTACTCATGGATGAACTCCCGCCCCGAGCGGCCGGCAAGGATGTCTTCCAGGGCGCGGCTGACGCACTGCGCATCCGCATCCTCCGCGGCGACGGCCGGCCGGCAGATCGCCAGATAGTTCTGACCGATGCCGAAATTGCATTGGGAGAGCCGATTCTGCGCCGCGTACTCGATCCAGCGTCCGTTGACGCACAGGATGTCGCCCCGTCCGTCAAGAATGGCTACGTGACCCGGCAAGGCGTCAAGCGCCGCCTTCAGGATCGCCAGTTGCCGGCTGTCAGTCAATGATTCAACTGCGAAACTGCTGACTTCGCGATGTAGCACGCTGCCCATGTTTCCCTCCGCAAGGCACGATCAATGGCCTTTGCGCCAATCATAGCCAAACCCCGGAAGGTGTCAATCGTTTTCGTCGTTTTAGACATATTGGTCAACTTTTTCTTTTTTAACATTATTGCAGCACAAGCTCGGCGTGCCGAACGCCATTACCGGCCTGACCACCTCCCAGAGCAGCGGATCGCCCATCCGCAGAATTTTCCATACCGCCTTTTTCCCCGCCATCTAAGGCC
>DILW01000096.1 GCA_002425245.1 Betaproteobacteria bacterium UBA5582
GTAATCGGTCCCCCGCGGCGCCGCGTTTAGGCCGAAAGTCACTATCTTGCGGCCACAACGGCCATTGGCCATCGACCAGTCGTCGTCGCGGTTGAGGATCATTGCCCCCTTGCCCTGGAAGACACGCGACTTGGCGGCGGCGTACTCGGCCAGGCTGCCGTTGTAACGGTCGAGATGATCTTCCGAGAGGTTGAGCACGGTTGCCGCAGCGGCGTTGAGGTGATGCGTCGTTTCCAGCTGGAAGCTCGACAGCTCGACCACCCAGACGTCAGGCAGTTGGCCGGCGTCCTGCGCGTCCATCAGGGCGTCGAGTGCCGACGGCGAGATGTTGCCGCAGGCAACTGCCGGCACGCCGGCACCGTTGAGCAGATGGGCGGTCAGCGCTGTGGTGGTGGTCTTGCCGTTGCTGCCGGTGATGGCGACGATCCTGGAATCAGGCACCTGCTCGCGCACACCAGCGGCAAACAGTTCGATTTCCGAGATCAGCGGCAGACCACAAGCAGCAATCGCCGGCGTCGCCTTGGCCACGCCCGGCGACAGGGCGACCACTTCGCAGCCGGCAAAGGTGGCGGCAGTGAAAGCCCCGGCCAGCAGTTCGGCGCCGGGCGCAACGCCTTGCAGGGTATCGACGTTGGGCGGGTTGTCGCGCGAATCGGCGACGCGCACGAGGGCGCCTTGGCGATGCAGCCACTTGGCCATCGCCAGCCCGGACTCGCCGAGTCCGATCACCTGAACGCGTTTGCCCTTGAGTTCCATTCAGCGCAGCTTCAAGGTCGCCAGTCCGATCAGGACCAGCATGATGGTGATGATCCAGAAGCGGACGACAACCTGCGTCTCCTTCCAGCCCGTTTGTTCGAAGTGGTGGTGCAGCGGCGCCATGCGCAGGATGCGCCGGCCCTCGCCGAATCGCTTCTTGGTGTACTTGAACCACGACACCTGCAGCATCACCGACAGCGTTTCGACGACGAAAACGCCGCCCATGATGAAAAGGACGATTTCCTGACGGACGATCACGGCGACGGTGCCGAGCGCGGCACCGAGCGCCAGCGCGCCGACGTCGCCCATGAAGACCTCGGCCGGATAGGCGTTGAACCAGAGGAAACCAAGTCCGGCACCGACGATGGCGCCGAGCAGGATGCACAACTCGCCGGCCCCCGGCACGTAGGGAATCAACAGGTATTTGGCGTAAACCGCGTTGCCGGTGACGTAGGCGAAGATGGCAAAGGCCGCAGCAACCATCACCGTCGGCATGATCGCCAGACCGTCCAGACCATCGGTCAGATTGACCGCGTTACTGGTGCCGACGATGACGAAGTAGGTCAGCGTGATGAAACCGACGATGCCGAGCGGATAGGCAACGCTCTTGAAGAAGGGCACGATCAGTTCGGTCTGTGCCGTCGACGTCGCCGAGAAGGCCAGGAACAGGGCGGCACCGGCGCCGAGCACCGACTGCCAGAAGAATTTCCAGCGACTGGCCAGCCCGTTCGGGTCACGGTAAACGACCTTCTTCCAGTCGTCGTACCAACCGATGATGCCGAAACCGAGGGTGACGACCAGCACGGTCCACACGTATTTGTTGGACAGATCGCCCCACAACAGGGTGGTCAGGCCGATGGCGATGAGGATCAGCACACCGCCCATGGTCGGCGTTCCCGACTTGACCAGGTGCGTCTGCGGGCCGTCGGTGCGCACCGCCTGGCCGATCTTCTTGGCTGCCAGCCAGCGGATCACCGCAGGTCCGGCGGCGAAGGAAATGAGCAGCGCGGTCATCGCCGCCAGCACGGTACGCAGGGTGATGTAATTGAAGACATTGAAAAAGCGAATGTCCTGGGCGAGCCATTGGGTCAGTGCCAGCAGCATCAGTTTTCCTCCCCGGTGGCGGCGGCCAGCGCGTCGGCCACCCGTTCCATTTTCATGAACCGCGAGCCCTTGACCAGGACCGTGGTTTCCGGCCCCAGCTCCTTGTCGACCGCGGCGATCAGCTTGTCGACGTTGCAGAAATGGCGGGCGCCTTCGCCGAAGTTGCGCACCGCCTGCTGGCTGGCATCGCCCAGGGCAAACAGGCGATCGACGCCCTGGCTCTTGGCGTAGCCGCCGATCTCGTCGTGGTACTGGCCGCTGCCCTCGCCAATCTCGCCCATGTCGCCGAGGACCAGCACCTTGCGGCCGATGGTCGAAGCCAGCACGTCGATGCCGGCGCGCACCGAATCCGGGTTGGCGTTGTAGGTATCGTCGAGGATCTGGGCACCATTGCGCCCCGGGCGCCGCTGCAGGCGCCCCTTGACCCCGGCAAAGCTGGCTAGGCCGCGGGCGACAACATCCAGGGGCACACCGGCGGCAAGGCAGGCGGTCGCTGCTGCCAGCGCATTGCTGGCATTGTGCCGACCGGGCACGCCGAGAACGAATTCGGCCTCACCTTCGGCGGCCTGCAAGGTCACGGAAATCTCCAGACCGTGCTGGCGCAGGCTGGCGCGCACATCGGCCGGGCGGTCGATGCCGAAGCTGCGCACCGGCTGGGTACCGACCAGCTCGCGCCAGAAATCGGCGTAGGCATCGTCGGCGTTGATCACGGCAACGCCGTCGGCCGGCAAGCCGGCGAAGATGCTGCCCTTTTCCCGGGCGACTTCGTCGAGGTCGCCCATGCCCTCCAGATGGGCACGCTGGGCGTTGGTGACCAGGGCCACGGTCGGCGCGCCGATGGCGGTCAGATAGGCGATTTCACCCGGATGGTTCATGCCCATCTCGATGACCGCTGCGCGATGCGAGTCATTCAGGCCGAGCAGCGTCAGCGGCAGACCGATGTCGTTATTGAAATTGCCGCGCGTCGCCAGCACCGCATCGCCGAAGGCGAGCCGGAGAACGCTGGCGATCATTTCCTTGGTCGTGGTCTTGCCGTTCGAGCCGGTCACGGCCAGGACCGGCAACTTGTGCTGGCGGCGCCAGGCGGCAGCGAGACGGCCGAGCGCCAGCCGGGTATCGTCAACCAGCACCGCCGCCGCGCCTTCAGGCAAGTTGCCGGCATCGGCCACCAGGAAAGCGGCAGCGCCGGCAGCCGCAGCCTGGCCGAGGAAATCGTGGGCATCAAAACGCTCGCCGCGCAGGGCGATGAACAGTTGGCCGGCGGCAACCGCTCGGGTATCGCTGGAGACGCCGACGATGCGCACATCGGCGCCGATCAGTCGACCGCCGACCGCAGCGGCGACCTGGGACAATTGCCAGTCGATCATGCGTTCACCTTTTTCTTTCCCTGGCGCTGCGCCAGTGCCGCCCGAGCCTCGACCAGGTCGGAGAAGGGCTGACGCTGGCCAGCGACCTCCTGATAATCCTCGTGCCCCTTGCCGGCGATCAGGACGACGTCGGCGACTTCGGCTTCGTTCACCGCGCGGCGGATGGCCTGAGCCCGGTCGGCTTCCACTTCGGCGCGGCTCATGCCGGCCAGGATTTCGTCGATGATCGCCGCGGGCGGCTCGCTGCGCGGGTTGTCGCTGGTGACCAGCACCCGGTCGG
>DILW01000104.1 GCA_002425245.1 Betaproteobacteria bacterium UBA5582
CGCTGGTGCCGTGGCTGGCGGTAGCACCGGTGGGCGCCGCCGGCCTGCAGCAGCTCGATGCCTGACGATCGCCCCTGCCTGAGCCGCGCCTGGCGCGAAACGGGCGGCGAACTACTGGGCTGGCTGCGCCACCGGCTCGACGGGGACGCCGAGGCCGACGACCTGCTGCAGGAGATATTCCTGCGCGCGCTGCGCCAGGGCGATGCTTTCTGCACGCTGGACAACCCGCGCGCCTGGCTGTTCCAGGTCGCCCGCAACGCGCTGACCGACCGTCTGCGCAGCAACCGCCCGCACAGCGAACTCAGCGACGACCTGGCCAGCACCGAAAGCGAACTGCCAGCAACGGTCGACCAGCTGACCCAGTGCCTGCCGCGCGTACTTGGCGAACTCTCAGCCGCTGACCGGCTGGCGATCGAGCTTTGCGACATCGCTGGACAGCCGCAGCAGGTGCTCGCCGAAAAACTAGGCATCTCGCTATCCGGTGCTAAATCCCGTCTGCAACGGGCACGCCAACGCCTGAAGGTGCGCTTGATCGAAGGCTGTCAGGTCTGTTTCGACACAGAGGGCCAAGTCGCAGGCTTCGTTCCCCGCCCACCGCCGGAGCGCTGAAACGAAAATCCGGCTGGCTTTGTCGGGTGGCTTCAGCGTAGCATGAGCGTTCATCGATATACCCCACCGCACTCATGCCTCCAACAAGCCACGGGCCGCGGCCTGTTAGCCAGCGCATCCACCGCGATCATCTCTGGGTCGTCGGTTGGCTCGCCTATTCCTTGTTGATGCTAGGCTTCTTCGCCTGGCAGGATGCCTGGCTCGGCTTCATGTGCATCACCCGATGATATTCGCCCGTCCGTTCACCAACGAAGCGGCCTTCGACGAACTACTGAGGCCGTTCCGGGTACGTGCCGACCGTATCATGGTCGGCATGAACATATTCCTGCTGCTGGTCTGCGCACTGCTGGCACCGCTGCGCTCGACCTGGATGGAATGGTTGCTGATTGGCGTGCCGACGCTGATGCTTTCCTTTCTCCTGCTACGCCGGCAACCGGGCGCGCTGCTGACGCGCCTGTTCATGGCCAGCGCCTTCATGGTGTTCACCGGCCTGATCATCCACCAGACCGGCGGCGACATCGAAGCGCATTTCTCGGCCTTCGGCCTGATCGGCATCCTGCTCTATTACCGTGACTGGCGCACCATCTTCGCCGCCACCGTCGTCATTTACCTGCACCACCTGATCCTCGGCTACGCGCAGGCACTCGGCGCGCCGATCTTCGTTTTCGACAGCAACCAGTTCTGGCTGCTGTTCGGCCAGCATGTCGCCTACTTTCTGCCTTTCGTCGGCATGATGGGCTACCTGGCCATCTGGCTGCGCCGGGAAGGCTACGAAAGCCAGCATGTGATCAACCTGGCGCAACAGATCGTCCAGGGCAACCTGGTCGAAGAGGCCGTTTCCCCGATCGGCACGGAAACCCCGCTGATCAACGCTGTGCGCCTGATGAAGAGCCGGCTGCTTGACCTGCTACGGGTCATGCCGATTGCCGCAGCGGTGATCCGCATCGACACCGACCGCATCGTCAATGTCAATGCGGCATGGATCCGCACCATCGGCCCGCTCGACAACGAACATGCGCAATTCGGCCAGTCGCCGATCTGGGCCGATCCAGACACCTGGTCGTCGTTGATGCTGCGTCTGCGCGAAGCACGCGACAAACTGATCGACAAGGTCGAGGTCGTGCTGCGCAAGAGCGACGGCACGCCCATCCTGTGCGAGTTATCGATGATCCTGCACGAGGACATCGTACCGGTAATGGCCATCCTGACCGTCGAGGACATCACGCTGCGTCGGCGTGCCGAAGAGACGATGCAGCGCCTGGCGTTCCGCGACATGCTCACCGACCTGCCCAACCGGGCCAGTCTGCAACTGGAGATGGAAGCGGCAATCCAGGACTGGCAAGCCCAAAAGCGGCCCTTCGCCGTGATCATGATGGACCTGGACGGTTTCAAGCTGGTCAACGACCGCTATGGCCACGACGCCGGCGACGAAGTCCTGCGCGTCATCGGCGCCCGACTGAACAATGTCAACCGCCAGCAAGACCTGGCCACCCGACTGGGTGGCGACGAATTTGCCGTGATCCTGCACGACTGCCCAAGTGTCTCCGCCGCACGTGAGATTGCCCATCGCTTCATCACCGCCATCGCCCGCCCGATCCGTCTGAGCCTGGCCAGAGAGATCGTCTCGGTCGGCGCCAGCGCCGGCGTGGCCCATATCGGCGACGGCGAAGCCACGGCCGAGGCCATTCTCAAGCGCGCCGACGACGCCCTCTATTCAGCCAAGCGCGCCGGCAAAAACCGGATCGCCTGACCTGTTTTAGGCATTGGCAGCTGTTTCCGACACACGCCCGATATCATCCAGGTGCTTCTGCAGAGCAATGTGATCTAGTTTATCGAGTGGCAGGTTGACCAGCAGTTCGATGCGGTTGCGCAACTGGCGGAAGGCTTCGACAAAAGCGCGGTGCTTCTCGAAATCGCTGCCATCGACTGCCGCCGGGTCGGGAATTCCCCAGTGCGCCGTCAGCGGCTGCCCCGGCCACACCGGACAGACTTCGCCGGCAGCGTTGTCGCAGACGGTAAAGACGAAATCCATCTGCGGCGCGCCCGGTACGGCAAACTCTTCCCAGGATTTGCTGCGCAATCCTGCGGTCGACAGGTGCAGATTCTGCAATTGTTCGATGGCCAGCGGGTTGACCGTGCCATTGGGCATGCTGCCGGCGCTGAAGCCGCGGAAACGTCCCTTGTTAATGCTGATGTCGTTCATGATGGCCTCGGCCATGATTAAACGGGCTGAATTGCCGGTGCAGAGAAAAAGTACGTTCTTGACGTCGGACATCATGGTCTCCCTGGTGCAGGTTGATGGTTCGCCAGCAGTGTAATCAGCCGCCCCGGCCCCCTTGATTTCAGGCATATGACCAAATTGTTTCACGCAAGCTGCGTCTTTTTCCCGGCTCATCCGTCTACACGGTCAAGCTCTGCCTTTCGGGAAAAACCATGCACGCCCTCCGCCTCTCACCGCCAAGACACACATCATCCTGGCTGGCCCTGATCGCCTTCTGCACAACTCTCTGGATCGCTGCCTACAGCCACCTGATCGCGTTCGCCAACTGGCTCATCAGCCTGTTCGGCCTCGACCGGACGACACACTTCGGGGAAGCGCTGCATTTCTTTTTCTACGACACCCCCAAGGTGCTGTTGCTGCTGACCGGCGTCGTATTCGTCATGGGCATCATCCATACCTTCTTCACGCCGGAACGCACACGAGCCTTGCTGGCGGGCCGTGCCGCCTCGGTCAATTACCTACTTGCTGCACTGCTCGGTGCGGTGACGCCATTCTGCTCTTGCTCCGCAGTACCGCTGTTCATCGGCTTCCTGTCGGCCGGCGTGCCGCTCGGCATCACGCTGACCTTCCTGATCGCCGCACCGATGATCGACCAGATCGCCATAGTGATGCTGTTCGCGATGTTCGGCTGGAAGGTGGCGGCGCTGTACTTCACTTTCGGCATCGCGCTGGCGGTGATCGCCGGCATGATCCTGACCCGGATGAATCTGGAACACCTGCTTGAGGACTGGGTTCTCGCCATACAGAAGAGCGGTGCGCTGAGCATCGAGATGGCCACGCCGACCTGGCCGGAACGCTTCGCTTCGGCGTGGGCCAGCGTCAAGGAAATCGTTGGCCGAGTCTGGCCCTACGTGATGGTTGGCATCGCCATCGGCGCCGGCATCCACGGTTACGTGCCGCAGGAATTGATGGCGACACTGATGGGCAAGGACGCCTGGTGGGCGGTGCCGGCCGCAGTCGGTATCGGCGTGCCGATGTACACCAACACCGCCGGCGTCATCCCGATCGTCGAGGCACTGTACGGCAAGGGGGCAGCCATGGGCACGCTGCTCGCGTTCATGATGAGCGTGGTCGCACTGTCATTGCCGGAAATGATCATCCTGCGCAAAGCGCTCAAGGTGAAGCTGATCGCCATCTACGTCGGCATCGTCGCCAGCGGCATCATTGTCGTCGGCTATCTGTTCAACATCGTCATTTAGGAAGCACATCATGAAAGACATCAAGGTTCTCGGCACCGGCTGTGCCAACTGCCGCAATACCGTCAAGCTGATCGAGGAAGTCGCCGCTGAACGCAATGTTGCGGTCAACCTCACGAAAATCGAGGATCTGCCCGAGATCATGAAATACGGCGTGATGTCGACGCCGGGCGTGGTCGTCGACGGCAAGGTCGTGCACGCTGGGGGCGTTCCGGATCGGGCGAAAATCAGTACTTGGTTATAAACTGATTGCCCCAACGGAGGAGGACTACACAATGAAGAAAATTTTGCTTGCGCTGACTGGCGCCCTGATGCTGTTCACCCAGACGGTTCGCGCCGAAGCCGTGCTGACGGTAGGCAAGCTCGGCGATGGCATCTTTGCCCTAATCGGTCAGACTGGCGCGCGACTGTATGAAAATTTCGGCCTGAATGCCAATTACGGGGTGATCGACACACCGGACGGGACCATCCTGATCGATTCCGGCGCGTCGACCGTGGCTGCCAAGCTGCTTGAAAACGAAGCCTGCAAGCTGACCGGCAAACCGGTCAGGTGGGTGATCAATACCGGTAGCCAGGATCATCGCTGGCTGGGCAACGCCTACTTTGCTGCACAAGGCGCGCAGATCATCGCCCTGCAACGCACGGCAACGACCCAGGCGCGACTTGGCAAGGGACAGATCGAAGCGCTGGCCCATGAGCTGAAGGAACAGATGGACGGCACCGCCCCGGCACCGGCGGCTAAGCCGCTGGCCGGCGACACGCAGACGCTGACACTGGGTGGCCGGACGCTGGAACTGCGCTACTTCGACCACGCCCACTTTGCCGGCGATGCCGTGGTCCAGTTACCGAAGGAGAAAATCCTGTTCTCCGGCGATCACATCTACGTCGACCGCCTGCTCGGCATCCTCCCCGAAAGCAATGCCGAAACCTGGCTAAAAGCTTTCAATCAGGCCGTCGCCCTGCAACCGGCGCGCATCGTCCCAGGCCACGGCCGGGTCTGCGACGTCGCCCAGGCCCAGCGCGAAACCGGTGATTACCTGGGCTTCATCGTTGCCGGGACCAAGAAGTTCGCCGAGGACATGGCCGGCGTCGATGCCGCTGTCGCCGCGCTGAAGGATGCGCCGGCATTCAAGCATTTGCGCAATTTCGACGACCTGCACCGGGGCAACGTCAATCGCGCCTACCTACGGTTTGAGTCGGCGCAGTAAAGCAGATCGGGCGGCCTAGCCACCCGTTCCGTTCACTTCTTCGCCGGACGCCCGGTCTTGATCCGCTCGACGCGATCGGTTGCCGCCTTCAGTGCGGCGTCGTCGAGCGCTGCCAGGACGGCGACGCCGGCACGCAGCAGTTCGCTCTTCTTGACTTCACTGCCGAGCGCCGACAGGCGCTTCTTGAGCTGGGCG
Source organism: Betaproteobacteria bacterium UBA5582 (assembly GCA_002425245.1). Lineage (GTDB taxonomy): Bacteria > Pseudomonadota > Gammaproteobacteria > Burkholderiales > Rhodocyclaceae > Azonexus. Next base: position 5,490 of record DILW01000104.1, read on the forward strand.
ATCTGGGCGTACTCGGTTTCCGGCATGGCGTAGCTGTCGCGAACCAGCTTCGGCTTCTTCGCCTTGACCGGCTTTTCCGCCTTGGCCGGCTTTTCCACCTTGGCTGCCTTGGCCTTCACCGGCTTGGCCTTGGGCGGCTGCGGCGGGTCGTAGCAGATGGCTTCGGCCTGCTCCAGGGCTTCGGCCAGGGCCTTTTGGTGCTTGGCCACGGTTTCGGCGACAGCCGGCGCCTTGCGCGAGCGGCGCGCGCGGGCGGTAGCGGCGGCGGTCACCGGCACCGCCGTTTCCGCTGCGACGGCCGGGGTTACGGTGGTGGCTTGGGTTGCGGTGCTGTCGGCCGCTTGCTTGGTATTGGTCATGGCTACTCTCCCTATGAAAAACAGTATGCGCAGTTTAGCGATTTTGCAGTGTCACAAGATTAAAGTTTTTTGACAGGTAAAATGGGCGCCAATCAACTCAGGGAGACGCTCGCATGACCCAGGATGAACTCAAACAGGCGGTGGCCCAGGCGGCCGCCGACTATGTGGCCGAACATGCCCCGGAAGGCGCCATCATCGGTGTTGGTACCGGTTCCACCGCCAATTTCTTCATCGACGCCCTGGCCCCGCTGAAGGAGCGCTACCGTGGCGCTGTCGCCAGTTCCGAAGCCACTCGCAAGCGCCTTGAGGGTCATGGCATCGCGGTTTTCGACCTGAACGAGGTCGAGCACATTCCGGTTTATGTCGATGGTGCCGACGAGGTCGATGCCGGGCTGAACATGGTCAAGGGCGGTGGCGGCGCGCTCACCCGCGAGAAGATCGTCGCGGCGGTTGCCGACCTCTTTGTCTGCATCGCCGATGGCTCCAAGCTGGTCGACACCATGGGCAAGTTCCCGCTGCCGGTCGAGGTCATTCCCATGGCGCGCGCCCATGTCGCCCGCCAGCTGGTGAAACTCGGCGGCCGGCCAGTGCTGCGCGAAGGCTTCGTGACCGATAACGGCAACCTGATCCTCGATGTGCATGGCCTGTCGATCTCCGATCCAAAGGGACTGGAGGCGCAACTCAACCAGATTGTCGGCGTCGTCACCAACGGCCTGTTTGCGATGCGCCCGGCCAACCTGCTGCTGCTCGGCACCGCCGAAGGCGTGCGGCGGATCGGCTGAGTCATTTTCCTGTCACATGCGGCGGCTATAGTCAGTTCCGCAAACAACAGCACAAACCCCGATTCTCTCCATTGCGCCCGGCTCAGACCGGGCTTTTTTTTAGTTCAACTGGCGCACTGGGGCCTCGCCCCCCGGTCCGCGCCGACGCTCGACGAAGACGGTGCCGCCGATCACGCCGTGCGCCTGTTCCTTGGCGCCTTTCTTGGCTTGTTTCTTGGCCACCGAGGCTGCAGCCGACACTTCGCGATGCGACTCGAACTGCCGCGGGTGGATACGGACAGCCCCGATCGACAGGGTCGGCAGATTCTGAAAACCGAGTTCGCCGCGCCGGTTCTCGGCCATGTAGCCGCCCTGGGCGAGTTCTTCCGGGCCAACCAGGGCTTCGGTCCGCTCGGCGAAGCTGTGCACGATCTGCCAGCAGCGACTTTCCCAGTCGGCGCTCTGGAAAATGACGAAGAAATCGTCACCGCCGATATGACCGACGAAATCATGGCGTTCGTCGACGGCGTCGCAAATCAGCTGGCCCAGGGTCTGGATCAGGTCGTCGCCGCGGCGATAGCCGAAGTTGTCGTTGAACGGCTTGAAGTTGTCGATATCGAGGTAGGCAGCGACGAACTCGGTCTCGGCATCGAGCATGCGGTCGATGTGTTCGTTGATCGGCACGTTGCCCGGTAGCTGGGTGAGCGGGTTGGCGTAGCGGGCGGCGCTGATCTGCATCTCGGTGATGGTTGCCATCAGGTCCTGGCTGCTGCCGACGCCGAGATAGGCGCCCTCGCCGGTGACGATGAAACCGTCGTACAGGTAATGCTTCGGCGCCAGCGCCAGCATCAGCGCCAGTTCCTGGATGCTGGCGTGCTGATCGACGATCAGCGGCGCCTGGTCCATGAACAGCTCGCAGGGCTTGCTGCCGTAGAGCTCACGGCGGAACGGCCGGGCGAAGCGATCGACCAGGCTGTAGCGGTTGAGCATGCCAACCGGCTGCTGGCCATTGACCACCGGCAGCACGTGCAGTTCGGGGTCCGCCTCGAAACGGGCGATGGCCACGTCATTGGTGGCCAGGTGCGACAGTGGCTCGATCGGGCGCAACAGGGTACGTGCGGTCGGCGCCTTGCCGCCACCGGCCAGTGCGGGGTTGACCGAGATCCGTCGCTGATCGAGCGCACTGACGACGACCGGCGAGAGCTGGCGCGCCGGTCGCGCCTGCGGATGGGCGATGAAATAGCCCTGGCCGCAGGCGATACCCATGCCGCGGATGCAGTTGAAATCCTCCAGCCGCTCGATGCCTTCGGCGACCAGCGAGGCATTGCAGATTTCGGCCAGGTCCTGCATCGCCCGCACGAAGTGGAACTTGATCCGGTCGTCGGCGATGCCCTGCACGAAGTGCTTGTCGATCTTGACGAACTCGGGCCGTAGATCGGACCACATGCGCAGGTTGGCAAAGCCTTCGCCGAGGTCGTCGATGGCAATCTGGAAGCCACGCCCACGATAGTGCAGCAGTGCCTCCTGGATACCGGGGAGGTCGGTGATCTGCTGGTTCTCGGTCAGTTCGAGAACGATGCGGTTGGCCGGCAGGCCGAGCTCGCGCAACAGCGCCTGGGTCTGCCCGTTCATCAGTTCCGGTGCCAGCAGGCAGCCCGGGGTGACGTTGAGGAACAGGCGACCGCCAAGGGCTTGCCCGACGAAGGCGCGCAGGCTGCTTTCCCGGCAGGCGTGTTCGAGAGATCGGAAGAG
>DILW01000103.1 GCA_002425245.1 Betaproteobacteria bacterium UBA5582
CTGCGCCAGCGCTTGCCCCAGGCGCTCGCCGACCTGCCGCTGTCGGCCCACCGTCTCGATGCCTTCGTTGCCGATGTCGAGGCTGCCCGCCAGGCGCCCGAACTGCGCCGGGAAGATCTCGCCGGCAGCAGCCTGGCCATGGCGGTCGATGCGCTGATGCTGCAACGCCCGGACGGCTGGAGCGTATTGCTGCCGCTGCACCCGGTGGCTGGCGACGACGAGCTCGCCATTCCGGCAGCACAGGTCCGCGCCGCCCTGGCCGGCAGCGATGCCCTGTTCATCGACATGAAGGGCGAGTTCGACGCGCTCTACAGCGATTATCTGGGCGAAGCCATCGTGCTCTCGCTGGCCGGCGTTGCCGCCATCGTCCTGCTGCTCGGCCTCAGCTTGCGCTCACTGCGTCGCCTGGCCGGCGTCCTGCTGCCGCTGACGCTGGCCGTCGTCCTGGTTGTCGCCGGGCTGCACCTGCTCGGCCAGCGCCTCCATCTGCTGCATCTGGTCGGCCTGCTGCTGATCGTCGCCGTCGGTTCAAATTATGCGCTGTTCTTCGACCGCAGCAGCGAAAGCAAAAAGCCCGACGCGGAAACGCTGGGTTCACTCGGCGTCGCCAACCTGACCACGGCCATCGGCTTCGGCACCCTGGCCCTGTCCTCGGTGCCGGTGCTCAAGGCCATCGGCCTGACCGTCGGCCCGGGTGCAGTCCTGGCACTGCTTCTGGCGGCGATGTTCGTTCCACGTGGAACGCAGCCATGAGCAAGACGCTGCGCAGCCTCCGTCTCGAGCGCGGCGGCAAGGATCTGCTGGTGCTCTTGCCCGGCGCCTACATGCGGCCCGAGGATTTCGTCGCCGCCGGCTTTTTCAACCGCGCCGACACCCGCCAGCCGGGGCTTGACCTGTGCGCCGTCGACCTCGACCTGGAACGCATTTCCGGCGGCGAAGCCCTGCCGGCGGTGCAACAGGAGATCCTCACGCCAGCCCGCCGCGATTACCGCCGGGTCTGGCTCGGCGGTATCTCGCTCGGCGGCTTGCTGGCCCTGTGCCAGGCGGCCGACCACCCCGACAGCATCGACGGCCTGTGCCTGCTCGCCCCCTATCCGGGTAGCCGCCTGACCACCAACGCCATCCGGGCGGCCGGCGGCATCGACGCCTGGCAGGCCACCCCCGAACAACTGAGCGACCCGGAATTCCGCGTCTGGCACTGGCTGAAGACGCCGCCGACGCTACCGGCCTTCGTCGGCCACGGCCGCGACGACCGGTTCGCCGTCGGCATGCAGCAGCTTGCCGAACGCTTTCCCCCGGACTGCCGCCATACCGCGCCCGGCGGCCACGATTGGCCGGCCTGGCAACTGCTGTGGGACGATTTCCTGGCCGCCGGCCATTTTTCCGCCTGAGCCATGCCCCGTCCCTGGAAACCTTCTCCCGCGCTGAAAGCCAGCTTCGTCCTGCACGCCGGGGCGCTGCTCGCGGTCATCGTCGCGCCGGCAAGCTGGCCGTGGGCGCTGGCGCTGCTGGTCGCCAACCATGCCGTGCTCACCGTCGCCGGCCTGTTGCCACGCTCGACCCTGCTCGGTCCCAATCTCACCCGGCTGCCAGCCGCGGCCGCCGCCCGCCGGGAAATCGCCCTGACCATCGACGACGGCCCCGACCCCGAGGTCACCCCGCAGGTGCTCGACCTGCTCGACGCCGCCGGGGCCCGTGCCACCTTCTTCTGCATCGGCTGGCGGGTGCGCGAGAACCCGGCGCTGTGCCGGGAAATCGTCGCCCGCGGCCATCAGGTCGAGAATCACGGCGATGCCCACGCCAAAGCCTTCGCCACCTTCGGCCCGGGCCGCATGCGTGCCGACATCGCCGCCGCCCAGGCGACGCTGGGCGAAGTCTGCGGCCGGCGCCCGCGTTACTTCCGCGCCACCGCCGGCCTGCGCAATCCTTTCCTGGAACCGGTGCTGGCCAGCCTCGACCTGTACCTGGCAGCGTGGACCCGGCGCCCCTACGACACCCGCTGCAGCGACCCGGACACCGTGCTGCGCCGGCTGAGCCACCAGCTCGCCGCCGGCGACATCCTGCTGCTGCACGACGGCAACGCCGCCCGCACGGCCGACGGCCAGCCGGTCATCCTGGCGGTGCTACCGCGCTTGCTGGCGACGCTTGGCGAACGCAAACTCACCCCCGTCACCCTCGACGAAGCCTGCCGATGAACCACGCAACTTTCCTCAACACCCTGCTCGACGAAGCCACGCTGCCCTTCCGCGGCGGCGGCAAATTCGCCTACCACTACGCCCGCGGCAAGCTGTCGTCCGATTGCATCTTCCGCGAACTGCTGCGCCAGGGGATTTTTCCGGCCGAAGGCCATTACCTCGACCTCGGCTGCGGCCAGGGCAGCCTGTTCGGCTGGCTGCTCGCTGCCCGCAAGCTGTACGAACAGGGCAAATGGCCGAGCGACTGGGCGCCGGCACCGAAGGCGCTCAGCCTGCGCGGCTACGAATTGATGCAGAAGGACGTCGACCGCGCCGCCCGGGCTTTCGGCCACGACCACCCGCTGGTCGACATCCGCCAGGGCGACATGTGCCGGGTCGATTTCGGCCGTGCCGACGTCGTCACCATCCTCGATGCCCTGCATTACTTCGACCACGCTGGCCAGCAGGACGTGCTCACCCGCATCCGCGCCGCACTGCCGCCGGGCGGGCTGTTCCTGACCCGCATCGGCGACGCCTCGGCCGGTCTGCCTTACCACCTGTGCAACTGGGTGGATCACGCCGTCACCTTCGTCCGCGGCCACCGCCTGCCGCGGCTTTATTGCCGGCCGCTCGGCGAGTGGGTGGCACTGCTCGAAAGCCTCGGCTTTTCGGTCAGCACCATGGAAATGAACGAGGGCAAGCCCTTCGCCAACGTCATGCTGGTCTGCCGCGTGCCGCCGACCGTCCAGGCGTGATGCCCATCGCTCAATTCATGCAGCTCCCGCTGCTCGCCTTCGTCCTGCGCACCGGGCGCGGTTTCCGCCGCAACCAGGGCCTGCTGCTGGCCGGTGCCATCGCCTATTACGCGCTGCTGTCGCTACTGCCCCTGCTGATCCTGTCGGTGGTCGGGCTGTCGCACCTAGTGGAACGCGGGGTCCTGCTCGACACCGTCGAACTCTATCTGGACTGGCTGCTGCCCAGCCTGGCCGACAACCTGATCGCCGACGTCGCCCACTTTCTCGACCGGCGCCGCTCGATCAGCCTGGTCATGCTCGGCACGCTGCTGTTCTTCAGTTCGCAGGCCTTCTCGGTGCTGGAAAAAGCGATGGCGGTGATTTTCGCCCACCGCGGCCGGGACCAGGAAAGGCATGCGCTGGTTTCCGCCATCCTGCCTTACTGCCTGGTCGTCGTGCTGGGTATAGCCTTGCTCCTGCTCACCTTCGGCACCCTGGCCTTGCAGACCCTCGCCGACGAAAAACTGATCCTGCTCGGCCAGCGCTGGTCGCTCAGCGGCATCGTCAGCCTTCTCTTCCCGGTGCTCGGCATTGCCTTGGTCAGCCTGGTGCTGGCCGCCATCTACCTGATCGTCCCGGTCGGTCGCACCCGTTGGCGCCACGCCCTGCTCGGCGGGCTGGCCGGCGCGCTGTTGTGGGAAGTGCTGCGCCACGGCCTGATCTGGTACTTCACGTCGGTATCGAAAATCGGCGTCGTCTACGGTTCGCTGGCCACCGCCGTGGTCCTGCTGTTCTTCATGGAAATGGCTGCCGTACTGCTCCTGCTCGGCGCCCAGGTGATCGCCGAACTGGAGCAATCCGCGGCGGCGGAATAGGGCTCTGCTAGAATTCCCGCCACCCCGTACCGGATGCCGACGTGACGCCCCTGCTGCTTTCCTCCTTCACCGCCACCACCGCCCTCGGCTGCGGCCTCGCCGCCACCCGGGCGGCACTGGCCAACGGCAGCAGCGGCCTGCAACCTTGCCGATTCGAAAGCGTGGACCTGCCGACCTGGATCGGCGAGGTGCCCGGGGTCGACGCACAAGTCCTGCCGCCGGCGCTGGCCGCCTACGATTGCCGCAATAACCGCCTGACCCAGATGGGCCTGGAAGCCGACGGTTTTGCCGACCGGGTCCGTGCCGCTGTCGACCGCTACGGCCCGGCACGGGTTGGCGTCTTTTTGGGCACCAGCACCGCCGGCATCCTGCAGACCGAACTCGCCTACCGCCGGCGCGACCCTGACAGCGGCGCGCTGCCCGACGATTTCATCTACCGGACCACGCACAATTCGTTTTCGCTGGCGGAATTCACCCGCGACTACTTCGGCCTCAGCGGCATGGCGATGGCCATTTCCACCGCCTGCTCGTCGAGCGCCAAGGT
>DILW01000090.1 GCA_002425245.1 Betaproteobacteria bacterium UBA5582
CCGAGATAGGGCGCGATGCGGGCGAAGATTTCCGGCATCTGCGCCACCGGCGTCGCCACCAGCACGATGTCGGCATCGCCGATCTCGTGCGCCGGGTTGATCCCGGCGCGGTCGATGACGCCCAGTTCCTGCGCCACGCGCAAGGTCGATGGCGTGCGGCCGAAGCCGACCACCTCCTCGACGGCGCCAGCCGCCTTGAGGCCGAGCGCGAAGGAACCGCCGATCAGGCCGGTACCGAAGACGACGATCTTGCCGAACTCGGGCTGGCCGGCGTCCATTTACAGGGCCTTTTCCAGCGCCGCGATGAAGCGCGCGTTCTCGGCCTCGCTGCCGATCGTCACGCGCAGCCACTCGGGCATGCCGTAACCGCCGATCGGCCGGACGATGACGCCCTGCTGCAGTAGCTTCTGGTTCACCGCCGCGCCGTCGCCGGCTTTGAAGGTGACGAAGTTGCCGTAGGACGGGATGTAAGTCAGGCCGAGTTTTTCCAGCGCGGCGACGATCTGCGCCATGCCGCGCCGGTTGAGTTCGTAGCTGGCCTGCAGGAATTCGTCGTCGTCGAGCGCGGCGAGCGCGCCGGCGAGCGCCAGGTTGTTGACGTTGAACGGCTGGCGGACGCGATTCATCAGGTCGGCGACGGCCGCCGAAGTGACGCCGTAGCCGATGCGCAGACCGGCCAGGCCGTAGATCTTCGAGAATGTGCGGCAGACCACCAGGTTCGGGAACTCGGCGACCCAGGCGGCGGTATCGACGCGTGCCTCGGGCGGGATGTACTCGTTGTAGGCTTCATCGAGGACGACGACGACATCGGCTGGCACCTGTTCCAGGAAGGCGCGCACTTCCGGATAGGGCAGGAAGTTGCCGGTCGGGTTGTTCGGGTTGGCGATCCAGACGACGCGGGTGTCCGGACGGATGGCGGCGAGCATCGCGTCGAGGTCGTGGCCGAAATCCTTCGCCGGCACGCAGATCAGTTCGCCGCCAATCGACAGCGTGGCCAGCGGATAGACGGCGAAAGCATGCTGGGCGAACACCGCCGAACGGCCCTGGGCGAGGAAGGCGCGGGCGACCAGGTCGAGCACGTCGTTGGAGCCGTTGCCGAGCACCACCTGGTTCTGGTCAACGCCGCAGCGCGCCGCCAGCTTGGCGATCAGCTCGAACTGGTCCGGGTAGCGTTCGACGCCGGAAAGCGCCGCTTCCACCGCCTGCCTGGCCTTCGGGCTCATGCCGAGCGGGTTCTCGTTCGAGGCAAGCTTGACGATGCTGTCCACCGGGATGCCCATCTCACGGGCCAGTTCGGTGATCGGTTTACCCGGCTGATAGGGCGAGATGGCGCGGACGTAGGCGAGGGCTTGTTCGGCGAGGGACATCGGGATTCCTCAGAAAACGGCGACCGGGTAGGAGCCGAGGATTTTCAGGTAGGCGGCGTTGCCGGCCAGCTGTTCGAGCGCGGCCTTGACCGCCGGCTCGTCGCGATGGCCTTCGACATCGACGTAATAGACGTATTCCCACAGCGCGTTGCGCGCCGGCCGCGACTCCAGCCGGCACATCGAGACGCCAGCGGCAGACAGTGGCGCCAGTAGTTCGTGCAGGGCGCCGGCACGATTGGGCGCCGACATGATCAGCGAGGTCTTGTCGCGCCCCGACGGACCGGCATCATGCTTGCCGAGGACCAGGAAGCGCGTCGTGTTGTTCGGTTCGTCTTCGATGTTTTCAACCAGCTTCGCCAGGCCATAACGCGCGGCCGCGGCCTCGCCGGCAATGGCTGCCGAACCGGCTTCCTCGGCGGCCTTCTGCGCCGCCTGCGCATTGCTGCCGACCGAGATGCGCTGCGCCTGCGGCAGCATGCGGTTGAGCCATTCGTGGCACTGCGCCAGCGACTGGGCGTGCGAATAGACGCGGCTGATCGCGCCGAGCTCGCTTTCCTTCGACAGCAGGTTCTGGTGAATGCGCAGCACGACCTCGCCGCAGATCTTCAACGGCGTGCCAAGCAGCAGGTCCATCGTCCGGCCGACCGCGCCTTCGGTCGAATTCTCGACCGGCACGACGGCGTAATGGGCGTGACCCGACTCGACTTCGCGGAAGACGTCGTCGATCGAAGATTGCGGCAACAGGCGGCCGGCGTGGCCGAAATGCTTGGTCGCCGCCGACTCCGAGAAGGTGCCGAGCGGACCGAGGAAAGCGATGCCGAGCGGCTGTTCGAGCGACAGACAGGCCGACATCACCTCACGGAAGAAGAAGGTGATGTTCTCGTTCGGCAGCGGCCCGGGATTGACGTCCTGCAGCCGGCGCAGCACCTGCGCCTCGCGCTCCGGCCGATAGATGAAGCCGGCGTCGCCGAACTCAGCCTTGATCTCGCCGACGCGCTGGGCGCAGCGGGCGCGTTCGTTCAAGAGGCGCAGGATGTCGCCGTCGATGCGGTCGATGTCGGCGCGCACGCCGGCCAGGGCCTTCGAGAGATCGTCGCTCATGCGCTCACCCGTTCCGTTTGGCGAAATCGTTCATGAAACCGACCAGCGCCTTGACCGCGTCGAGCGAGACGGCGTTGTAGATCGACGCACGCATGCCGCCGACCGACTTGTGCCCCTTCAGGCCGAGCACGCCGGCATCCTTGGCCGCCGCCAGGAAAGGCGCGTCGAGCGCGGCATCGGCGAGCACGAAGGGCACGTTCATGCGCGAACGGCAGTCGGGATCGACCGGGTTGGTATAGAAACCGCCGGAATTGTCGATGCACTCGTAGAGAATGCGCGCCTTTTCGGCGTTGATCGCGTCGATGCCGGCCAGACCGCCCTGCTTCTTCAGCCACTGGAAAACCAGGCCGGCGATGTAGATGCCGAAGGTCGGCGGCGTGTTGAGCATCGAACCGTTCTCGGCCATCACCGCGTAATCCATCACCGTCGGGATGTTGAGCGGCGCCATGCCGAGCAGGTCACGATGGACGATGACCAGCGTGACGCCCGAGGGGCCGATGTTCTTCTGCGCACCGGCGTAGATCAGGCCGAACTTCTCGACATTGACCGGGCGCGACAGGATGTGCGACGACATGTCGGCAACCAGCGGCACGCCGGTGTCGGCGATGCGTTCGGCGGGAATCTCGACGCCGTGGATGGTCTCGTTGGTGCACACGTGCAGGTAGGCGGCGAAGGGATCGAGCTTGATCTCCTCGGCCGCCGGCAGGCGGGTGAAACCGCTGTCCTCGGTCGTCGCCGCGACGCGGACATTCCCAATGCGCTGCGCTTCCTTGACCGCCTTCTTCGACCACGAGCCGGTGACGATGTAGTCGGCCGAGCGGCCGGCCAGCAGGTTCATCGGAATCTGCGCAAACTGCTGCGTCGCGCCGCCCTGCAGGAACAGCACCTTGTACTGTTCGGGAATCCCCATCAGCTCGCGCAGGTCGGCTTCGGCCTTGGCCAGGATGGACATGAATTCCTTGCCGCGATGGCTCATTTCCATGACGCTGCAGCCCGCGCCCTGCCAGTCGAGCAGCTCTTCCTGCGCCTGGCGCAGGACCTCTTCGGGAAGTGCAGCCGGACCGGCGCTGAAATTCCAGATACGCGTCATTTATGCTTCTCCACCTTGATCGTCGGCTGCCGGCGCTTCACCTTCCACGGTCGACTCGCCTTCAGCATCATTTTCCGCCACCGGGTCGGCCACCGACTCGGCAACCTTCTCCAGGCCGGCCAGCTTCTCGCCTTCGTCGAGCGATATCAAGGTGACACCCTGCGTCGCCCGGCCCATGCCGCGAATTTCCGAGACGCGGGTGCGGATCAGCACGCCGCCGGTGGTGATCAGCATCACCTCGTCGTCGTCGCCGACCAGCTTGGCACCGACCACAACGCCGTTGCGCTCGGAATCGGCAATCGCCTTGACGCCCTGAGTGCCGCGCCCGGAGTGGCGGAAATCGGCGAGCACGGTGCGCTTGCCGAAGCCGTTTTCGGTGGCGACCAGCACCGTCTGCTGGTCATCCTCGGCGACCAGCAGCGAGATGACGGTCTGTCCTTCCTGCAGCTTCATGCCGCGCACGCCGCGGGCACCGCGACCCATCGGCCGGACGTCTTCCTCGTCGAACCAGACTGCCTTGCCGGCATTCGAGACGAGCACGATGTCGCTCTGGCCGGTGGTCAGTTCGACACCGATCAGGTAGTCGTCGTCGAGCAGATCGACGGCGATGATGCCGGCCTTGCGCGGGTTGGAGAAGTCGGACAACGGCGTCTTCTTGACCGTGCCGTCGCGGGTGGCCATGAACACGTACTTGTCGTCGGCAAATTCCTTGACCGGCAGCACGGCGTTGATGCGCTCGCCCTCTTCCAGCGGGAACAGGTTGACGATCGGCTTGCCGCGACTGGTCCGGCTACCCTGCGGCGCCTCGAAGACCTTCAGCCAGTAGCAGCGGCCACGGTTGGAGAAGCACAGGATGTAGTCGTGGGTGTTGGCGACGAACAGGTGATCGACGAAATCCTCGTCCTTGATCGCCGCCGCCTGCTTGCCGCGGCCACCGCGGCGCTGGGCGCGGTAGTCGGCAAGCGGCTGGGCCTTGATGTAGCCACCGTGCGACAGGGTGACGACCATGTCCTGCGGCGTGATGAAGTCCTCGATGCCGAGCTCCTGCGTGTGCAGCACGATTTCCGAGCGGCGGTCGTCGCCGAACTGTTCGCGCATCGCCGTCAGCTCGCCGACGATGATCTCGGTGATCCGTTCCGGGCGGGCCAGGATGTCGAGCAGATCGAGGATCTTGGCCATGACTTCCTTGTACTCGCCGACGATCTTGTCCTGCTCGAGACCGGTCAGGCGCTGCAGGCGCAGCTCGAGGATGGCCTGGGCCTGGGCATCGGACAGGCGGTAGCCCTGTTCGGACAGACCAAACTCCGGCAGCAGGCCGTCCGGACGCGAGACGTCGGAGGCCGCGCGCAGCAGCATTTCCTCGACCACCGGGCTGCGCCAGGTGCGCTCCATCAGGCCGCGCTTGGCGTCCGGCGGCGTCGGCGCCGCCTTGATCAGGGCGATGATTTCGTCGACGTTGGACAGCGCGACGGCCAGGCCTTCCAGGATGTGGCCGCGTTCGCGCGCCTTGCGCAGTTCGTAGACGGTGCGCCGGGTGACGACTTCGCGGCGGTGCGACAGGAAGCACTCGAGCATCTGCTTGAGGTTCAAGAGGCGCGGCTGGCCGTCGACCAGCGCCACCATGTTCATGCCGAAGGTGTCCTGCAACTGCGTCTGCTTGTACAGGTTGTTGAGGATGACCTCGCCGACCTCGCCGCGCTTCAGCTCGATGACGATGCGCATGCCCGACTTGTCGGATTCGTCGCGGATGTCGGAGATGCCCTCGATCTTCTTTTCATTGACCAGCTCGGCGATCTTCTCGATCAGCGACTTCTTGTTCACCTGATACGGAATCTCGTCGACGATCAGTGCCTGGCGGTCGCCCTTGCCGATGTCCTCGAAGTGGGTGCGGGCGCGCATGACGACGCGGCCGCGGCCGGTCTTGTAGCCTTCGCGCACGCCCATCACGCCGTAGATCAACGCGGCGGTCGGGAAGTCCGGCGCCGGGATGTGCTCGATCAGTTCGTCGATCGAGATCGCCGGGTTCTCCAGCAGCGCCAGGCAGCCGGCGACGACTTCCTTGAGGTTGTGCGGCGGGATGTTGGTCGCCATGCCGACGGCGATGCCGGACGAACCGTTGATCAGCAGGTTCGGGATGCGCGTCGGCAGGACCAGCGGTTCCTGCTCGGAGCCGTCGTAGTTCGGCCCGAAATCGACGGTTTCCTTGTCCAGATCTTCGAGCAGTTGATGGCCGATCTTGGCCATGCGCACTTCGGTGTAACGCATCGCCGCCGCGTTGTCGCCGTCGATCGAACCGAAGTTGCCCTGACCGTCGACCAGCATGTAGCGCAGCGAAAAGTCCTGAGCCATGCGGACGATGGTGTCGTACACCGCCGAATCGCCGTGCGGGTGATACTTACCGATGACGTCGCCGACGATACGCGCCGACTTCTTATACGCCTTGTTCCAGTCGTTGTTCAGCTCGTGCATCGCGAACAGGACGCGACGATGCACCGGCTTCAGGCCATCGCGCGCATCCGGCAGCGCCCGGCCGACGATCACGCTCATCGCGTAATCGAGATAGGAACGCCGCATCTCGTCTTCGAGGCTGATCGGCAGTGTTTCTTTGGCGAATTGATCCATGTCTCTCGTGTCCGCGCCGGTGCGACCGGCAGCATGTTTGGTTGTAGCACGCGTAATTTGCTAGTTTACCACGCCGTCAACGCCACACTGCAGCCCATTGCCATGACTGAGAATCCCGAAAACATCGATTTGCTGATCGAAGCCCGCTGGATCGCCCCGATCGATACCGACGACCTGCTGGTCAACCACGCGCTGGCCGTCCATGACGGAAGGATTCTCGCCATTCTGCCGGCGCCTGAGGCTCGCCGGCGATACCTGCCGGCCGAGCGGCAAACGCTCGACCAGCACATCCTGATTCCCGGCCTGATCAACCTCCACACGCACGCGGCAATGAGCCTGATGCGCGGCATCGCCGACGATCTGCCGCTGATGGAATGGCTGCAGCAACACATCTGGCCGGCCGAAGCGGCGATGGTCTCGCACGCTTTCGTGCTCGACGGCACCCGCCTGGCCTGCGCCGAAATGCTGCTGGGCGGGATCACCTGCTTCAACGACATGTACTTCTTCCCGGATGCTGCCGCCCAGGCGGCAAATGATTTCGGCATGCGCGCGGTACTCGGGGTCACCACGATAGAATTCCCGGGCAACTATGCCAGCGACGCCGACGACTACATCGCCAAGGGCCTGGCCGCCCGTGAGGCGACAGCAGGCAACCCCTTGTTGTCCTTCTGCCTGGCGCCACATGCGCCGTACACCGTGACCGACCGGAGCTTCCAGCGCATCATCACGCTCGCCGAGCAACTGGACCTGCCCATTCACTGCCACATCCACGAAACCCGCCAGGAAATTGCCGATTCAGTTGCCACCCACGGTAAACGCCCCTTGCAACGCCTGCAGGAACTGGGCCTGATCGGCCCGGGGTTCATTGGCGTGCACGCGGTCCATCTCGACGATAGTGAAATCGCTGCCATCGCCACTGCCGGCAGCAGCATCGCCCATTGCCCCACCTCGAACCTGAAGCTGGCCAGCGGTTTCGCCCGCATCGCCGAGATGCACAGGGCGGGAATAAATATCGGCCTGGGTACCGACGGTGCCGCCAGCAACAACCGTCTCGACCTGTTCGGCGAGATGCGCCTGGCGGCCTTACTGGCCAAGGGATTGAGCGGCGATGCCAGCGCCCTGCCCGCCCTCGAAGTGCTGCGCATGGCCACCATCAATGGCGCGCGTGCACTTGGCCTGGACAAGATCACCGGCTCACTCACCCCGGGCAAGGCAGCGGATATATGCGCAGTGAATCTTGGACAACTGCAATGTCAGCCCTGCTTCGATCCGCTCTCCCATCTCGTACACGTCGCCGGCAGAGAGCAGGTGACGGATGTCTGGGTTGCCGGACGCCATCTTGTCGAGAACAAAACTTTACGCGCCGGCAACGAATTTCCCTTGGATGCAACTACAGCGCTGTGGCAGAATGCCCTTGAGGTGCGCTCGGGAATTCAATAGCGAACCCGAAACAAGTCACTGGAATCGAACAAATTCTTCAACGAGGGAAGACTATGATCAAGAATATCGCCCAAAAAACTCTGGCTGTTGCCCTGCTCGCCGGTATCGGCTTCTCTGCCGTTGCCCAGGAACGCGTTTATGTGATCGACCAGCGCGATGTCGTCGCCAGGTCCGGTACCGGCCTGTGCTGGCGTACCGGCTACTGGACCCCGGCTGGTGCCGCTGCCGACAAGGCCGGCTGCGAATGCGACCGCGACCTGTTGCCGAAGGCCACCTGCGAAGGCAAGCCGGTTGCTCCTGCTGCCGACACCCCGGCCGCCATCGCCGCGCCGAAGCCGACCGGCGAAAAGATCACCGTCGCTGCCGACGCCCTGTTCGACTTCAACAAGGCTGTCCTGCGTCCGGAAGGCAAGGCCAAGCTCGACGAACTGGCTGCCAAGGCCGGTCAGATCAAGCTTGAAGTGATCCTCGCCGTTGGCCACACCGACCGCATCGGTGGCGCCGCTTACAACCAGACCCTGTCCGAGAAGCGTGCCGCTTCGGTCAAGGAATACCTGGTGGCCAAGGGCATCGAAGCCAACCGCATCTACACCGAAGGCAAGGGCGAAACCCAGCCGGTCACCGGCGACACCTGCAAGGGCAACGCCAAGACCAAGGCCCTGATCGACTGCCTGCAGCCGGATCGCCGTGTCGACATCGAAGTGATCGGCACCAAGTAATACGCCGCTGCTACAATGCAAAGCCCTGCCTCGGCAGGGCTTTTTCATTTTCTCCATTGTGAATCGCACCATGATCAACGCCGACCCTGCAGAACTGGAAAAATTTGGCGAACTCGCCCACCGCTGGTGGGACCCCAACAGCGAATTCAAACCGCTGCACGACATCAACCCCTTGCGCCTGGGTTGGATCGACCGTTGCGTCGGGTTGCGCGGCAAGCGTGTTCTCGATGTCGGCTGTGGCGGTGGCTTGCTGTCCGAGGGGATGGCGGCGCTGGGCGCCGAAGTGACCGGCATTGACCTGTCCGAAAAACCTCTGGGCGTCGCCCGCCTGCATCTGCTGGAAAGCGGCCACAAGGTCGACTATCGCAAGATTTCGGTCGAGCAACTGGCCGACGAAATGCCCGCCAGCTTCGACACCGTCACCTGCCTGGAAATGCTGGAGCACGTTCCCAACCCGTCGAGCACGATCACCGCCTGCGCCCGCCTGGTCAAACCGGGTGGTCAGGTGTTTTTCTCGACGCTCAACCGCAACCCGAAGTCCTACCTGTTTGCCGTCATCGGTGCCGAGTACGTCCTGCGCCTGCTGCCCAAGGGCACACACGACTATGCCAAGTTCATCAAACCCTCGGAACTCTCCCGTTGGGCCAAACTGGGGCAGCTTGAACCCGCCGAACTGATCGGCATGAGCTACCACCCGATCACCCGGGAGTATTCGCTGGGACAGGACACCAGCGTCAATTACCTGATGCGCACGGTCAGGACCGCCTGACCGCTGCCCGTTCCCGGCGTCGGTAAGCGACCACGGCCGGGAACAGGACCAGCACCAGCAGCAGCGCACCGGTCAGCAAAGGCCAGCGCTCCGGTGCGTTCCACTCGCGACGGGCCTGCGCCCGATCCGCTGCGTCGATCCGCTGATACTTGAGGGTGCTGTTACCGACATCGGCCGGCTTGCGGTTCTTCAGCCAGCGGTGAGTCAGGGTATAGCTCTTGGGATGCAGGCCGAACACCCAGGGCGCGTCGTGACGCAGGATGGCCGTCATTTCACGGACAATGCCCAGGCGCTCGGGCGTGTTGTCCATGTTCTTCATCTGCAGGAATAGTCGGTCATACACCGGATTCTCGTAGTTGGCCGAATTGGCACCGCCTTGCTGGCGCCCCTCGGGGCCGTGGAGGAGAAACAGGAAGTTTTCCGGGTCGGGATAATCGGCGTTCCAGCCCAGGTAGAAAAGCTGGAAATTCCCCTTGCGCAACTTGTCCTGAAAACGGTTGAAATCGGTGCTGCGCACCACCAGTTGCACGTTGATCTTGGCAAACTGGCGATTCAACCAGTCGAGCCGCGATTTGTCGCCCATGCCACCGGAAGTGGTATCCAGATAAAGAACCAGGGGCTCGCCGGTGCGGGCGTTGCGGCCGTTCGGATAGCCGGCCTCGGCCATCAGGCGGCGCGCCACTTCGGGCGACTTGCGTACCGGCCGACCGTCAATCCAGTCGTACACGACGCGATTGACCCCGGCCTCGCCCTCCTCGTAGCCGAAGATCCCCGGCGGAATCGGCCCTTGCGCGGCGATCCCCCGGCCATTCTGGAAGATGGTGATGAATTCTTCCTGGTCGATGGCAATCGACACCGCCTGACGCAGCTTGGCGGCCTTTTCGTCGAGCCCGCCCACGACCGCGTCATGCATGTTGAATCCCATGTAAAAGGTGGAACTGCGCACCGATGTCAGCAGGGCGATACCCTTTTCGCGCATCTCGTCGGACAAGGCAACATCGCCGCCGACATTCACCCGCACGGCCTGATCGAAGCTGTCCGAGGAAATCCCCGAAGCATCGTAATATCCCTGCAGGAACTTGTTCCAGTAAGGGATCGCTTCCTTTTCACGGGTGAACACTGCCTGCTCGATGAAAGGCATCGGCTTGCCACAATCGGCGAGGAGGCCGGCCTCGGCGTCACCCGGCGCGCCGTCGCAGGGATAGGTCTCGCCACGGAAATTCGGGTTACGGCTGAGCACCATGCGCCGGTTCGGATCGTTCTCGGTGAGCATGTAGGGGCCGGTACCGACCGGCCACCAATCCAGGGTCAGGTTCTTTTCCTGCATGCCGGGCTGGGCGAAGAAACGGTCGACTTCGCGCGGCACCGGGGCGAAGAAGGGCATCGCCAGCCAGTAGGCAAACTGGGGATATTTGCCGCGGATGCGAATCCGCCAGGTATGGGCGTCGACACGCTCGACCCCGGATAACGGATAGGCATCGAGATCCAGCCAGGCCTCACGGGGCTGATCCTTTGCCGCCTGGCGCAGGGTGTCGGCGAGTTCCTTGAGGCCGACGATGCGCTCGGCCATCATCCCGAAAATCGGCGAGTGCAGCCGCGGATGCGCCAGGCGCTTGATCTGGTAGATGTAGTCGTCGGCGCTCAATTCACGTGTGCCGACCTGGGAAAAATCGGCAATCTGCTGGCGACCGTCGGCCATCCCCGGTCCCAGGTAGACAGGCTGACCGCCGGCATCAACAGCAAACGCCGGGTGTGGCTGGTAGAGGATTCCCGGGCGCAACTTGAGTTCGTAAATACTCTCGGCAATCGCTTCGGCCGGCGCATTGTCCGGCAGGGGGCGGCCATCGGCAGCCAGGTAGCGCGGCTGTGGCAGACGCTCGACGGTGGCTGGAATCAGCTCGTACGGTCGGCGCAGGTAGTGGTATTGCAGCGGCGGCTCGTAGATCTGGCCAGTGAATGTCGCTTCATCCTCGGTGTAGGACTGCGCCGGATCAAGATGCTTGGGGCGATCAGTGAAGGCCGTGTAGAGGATCGCGCGATCTGCATCGCCAGCGGCATAGGGCGAATTCCACACTTCGCCACAAGCGGCGAGCAAGACGCACGACAAAAGAATGACGGACAGTTTTACCATGGACGCCAGTTTAACAAAGGCTTGACCGCCCTAGCGCCCTCCGAACAAAATGCCCTGGAACCCACAACAGGAAGGCAACATGCTCGATACCCAGGTCCCCGACTTCACCCTCCCGGCAACCGGTGGAACGGCGTTCCGCCTCACCGAGCAGGAAGGCAAGATCGTCGTCATCTACTTCTACCCCAAGGACAGCACTCCCGGCTGCACTACCGAAGGCCAGAATTTCCGCGACCTGCACGAGCAGTTCGCCGCCGCTGGTGCGGTCATTCTCGGCATCTCCCGCGACAGTCTGAAGGCGCATGAAAATTTCAAAAGCAAACAATCCTTCCCCTTCCAGCTCGGTTCGGATGCCGATGAGGCGGTGTGCACGCTGTTTGGTGTGATCAAGGACAAGATGATGTACGGCAAGCTGTGCCGGGGCATCGAGCGCAGCACTTTCGTCATCGACCGGGCCGGCGTCTTGCGGCGCGAGTGGCGCGGCGTCAAGGTCGCAGGCCACGCCCAGGAAGTTCTCGATTTCGTGAACACCCTCTGATTCCGACCAACGCCAGCCGAGACCACACCATGCCGCGCCAACCCGCTGCCAAGAAGGCCGCAATGACCAAGATTTTCGTGCTCGATACCAACGTCCTGATGCACGACCCGAGTTGCCTGTTCCGTTTCGAGGAACACGACATCTTCCTGCCGATCATGACCCTGGAAGAACTCGACAACCACAAGAAGGGCATGTCGGAAATTGCCCGCAACGCCCGCCAGGCCTCGCGCACGCTCGACGAGATGCTGGCTGGCGCCGACGTCGACATCGAGGAGGGCATCGATCTCAAGGGCCCGTCGAGCAAGCTGGCCAGTGGCCGGCTGTTCCTGCAGACCGAAGCGATCAGTGCCGAATTGCCGCAGGGCCTGCCGACCTCCAAGGTGGACAACCAGATCCTGTCGGTAGTCATCCACCTGCAGAAGAAATTCCCCAAGCGCCCGGTGATCCTGGTGTCGAAAGACATCAACATGCGCATCAAATCGCGCGCGCTCAACCTGCTCGCCGAGGATTACTTCAACGACAAGGTGCTCGAGGATACCGACATCCTCTACGCCGGCACCCGCGCCCTGCCCGACGATTTCTGGGACAAGCACGGCAAGGGCATGGAATCCTGGAAGAAGGATGCCAAGACCTATTACAAGGTCACCGGCCCGCTCTGCCCGCAACTGCTGGTCAACGAATTCGTCTGGCTGGAGAAGGACGGCTTCTCGGCCATCGTCAAGGAAGTCGCGGGCAAGACCGCAATCCTCGAGACCCTGATCGACTACACGCATCCGAAAAATGCCGTGTGGGGCATCACCGCCCGCAACCGCGAGCAGAATTTCGCGCTCAACCTGCTGATGAATCCGGACATCGATTTCGTCACCCTGCTCGGCCAGGCGGGTACCGGCAAGACCCTGCTCACGCTGGCCGCGGGTCTGACCCAGACCCTGGAGGGCAAGCAGTTCGCCGAGATCATCATGACCCGCGTCACCGTCCCGGTTGGCGAGGACATCGGCTTTCTGCCGGGCAGCGAGGAAGAAAAGATGGCGCCATGGATGGGCGCCCTCGAAGACAACCTCGAAGTCCTTACCCACACCGACGACAGCAGCCCTTACGGCGGCGACTGGGGCAAGGCAGCGACGCACGACATCATTCGCTCGAAGATCAAGGTCAAGTCGCTCAACTTCATGCGCGGCCGTACCTTCCTGAAGAAGTACCTGATCATCGACGAAGCGCAGAACCTGACGCCGAAGCAGATGAAAACACTGGTCACTCGTGCCGGCCCCGGTACCAAGGTGGTCTGTCTCGGCAACATCGCGCAGATCGACACCCCCTACCTGACCGAGGGCAGTTCGGGCCTGACCTACGTGGTGGACCGCTTCAAGGGCTGGCCGCATTCCGGTCACATCACGTTACAGAGAGGCGAACGTTCGCGACTGGCTGACCACGCTGCCGACGTGCTATAGTCATAGCCAATGTTTCGCCTCAGGCCGTGTCCCGCGACACGGCCTTTTCATTTCGAATTTCGACGCTCGCTTGGGGAAAGCCTTGAAACGCAGAGACTTCCTGGCCACCGCCGCCCTCTTCTCATTGTTTGCCGGCGAAGCACAGGCCGACACGAAGAAAAAGAAAACCAGCAGTAAAAGGAAAAGCACGACCAAGGCGAAACGGAAAAAGCCATCGACCTCACCACGAACAAGTGCTGCCCGTGCCTCCAGCGCAGCCGCGGTACACAGCGCTGACAGCCCGCTGATCGACAGCCCCCCGGAAGGCACCTCGACCTCCCGCCTGCCGCCGGTCCGCGCGCAGGAACTGCCCAACGACTGGCTGAGTTATCAGATCACCACCACCCTGCGCCTCAACGCACCGGGCAAGCACGCCCGGCTCTGGCTTCCTCTGCCGTCTTCGGTGGAAACGC
Source organism: Betaproteobacteria bacterium UBA5582 (assembly GCA_002425245.1). Classification (GTDB taxonomy): domain Bacteria; phylum Pseudomonadota; class Gammaproteobacteria; order Burkholderiales; family Rhodocyclaceae; genus Azonexus. The sequence goes on from DILW01000090.1 coordinate 13,675, forward strand.
TCTACCAGCGCGTCAGCAGCCATGCCTGGCAAGGCAATCCGCATACCGCGGCGATCCAGCGCGAACCCGACGGGCAACTCGAAATTCTCCATTGCGAATGGCCTGACGCAAGCAACGTCAGCCTGCAGCTGGTCACTCGGGTGAACACTGCCGACCGTCATTTCGACATTACGCGGCGTACCGTCGCCCCCGAGCGCGACGATATCCTGCGCACCAACCTCCGGGCCAGCCGATTGATTCCCAACGACGGTCTGGCCCGTGACCTGGGGGAACGCATCGTTGGCCGCATCAGGGACCCGCTCGCTCAGGTCAAGGCCATCTACGACTGGATCTGCGAAAACGCCATCTATGATCTGAACGCTCAGGGCTGCGGCACGGGTGACATCAACTACCAGCTCAGCAGTGGCCGTTATGCCGGTCGCTCGGCCGACATCAACGGCTTGTTCGTTTCGATCTGTCGCGCCATCGGCATCCCGGCACGTTGCGTCTTCGGTCTTCGCACCGGTTCTTCCAGGCTGTTTCAGAGCCTCGGCCTGCGCAGCGAAGATGCCAGCCAGGGGCAGCATGTCCGGGCCGAATTCTACCTCCCGGGATATGGCTGGATCGCCGTCAATCCGAGCGACGTCTGTCGTGCGGCCGCCTACGAAAAACTGGGCAGCAACGATTCGCGCCTGAGCTCGTTGAAACGCGTCCTGTTCGGTGTGTGGGAAATGAACTGGGTGGCTTTCCACAACGGTACCGACGTCCAGCTTCCCGGACGCGGCAGCCGTATGCCCTTCTTCATCCACCCCGAGGTGCAGCTGGACGGCCAGAAGGTCGCCGAATCGGGCATTACCGGACGAGTCTGGTCAATCAGCGTACGCCGGATCTGACGAGCGCTTTCAGTCCCGGGCGTCCTGGAAGCCGCCCGAGGCGAGATTCTCGAAACGAGTGTATTCGCCGAGGAAGGCCAGGCGCACGGTCCCGGTCGGGCCGTTACGCTGCTTGCCGATGATCACTTCGGCCATTCCCTTATCGGGAGAATCCGGCTTGTAGTACTCGTCGCGGTACATCATCAGGATCACGTCGGCATCCTGTTCAATGGCGCCGGATTCGCGCAAGTCGGACATCATCGGACGTTTGTCAGTGCGCTCCTCGACCTTACGCGACAACTGCGACAGGGCGACAATGGGCACCTGCAGCTCCTTGGCGAGCGACTTGATCGAGCGGGAGATTTCTGACACTTCGGTTGCCCGGTTCTCACCCTGCTTGTTGCCGCTCATCAGCTGAATGTAGTCGATCACCAGCAGGCCGAGCTTGCCGCCGTACTGGCGGGCCAGGCGCCGGGCGCGGGCACGCAGGTTGGCCGGACTGAGGCCGCCGGTCTCGTCGATGTAGATCGGCGCTTCGTGCAGTTTGCCAAGCGCGAACGACAGGCGCGACCACTCGTCGTCGCTCATGCGGCCGGTGCGCAGGCTTTGCGAATTGAGCCGGCCGATCGACGCCAGCATCCGCATCGCCAATTGGGCGCCGCCCATTTCCATGGAGAACACGCCAACCGGGAGGCCGGTATCGACCGCCACGTTCTCGGCGATGTTCAGGGCAAAGGCCGTCTTGCCCATCGATGGACGGCCGGCGACGATGATCAGGTCGCCGGGCTGAAAACCCGAGGTCTTCTGGTCGAGATCGGCAAACCCGGTCGGCACACCGGTAATGTCGGACGGATTGTCGCGGTCGTGCAGTTCCTGGATACGCTCGACCACCTGCGTCAGCAGCGGGTTGATATGTACGAAACCCTCGGCATGGCCGGCACCGGCTTCGGCAATCTTGAAAATCTTCGACTCGGCTTCGTCGAGCAGGGTGGCTGCATCGCGGCCAAGCGGGTTGAGTGCATCGCCGGCGATTTCGTCGGCCGTCGCCACCAGTTGCCGGAGAACGGCCCGCTCACGGACGATTTCAGCATAGCGGCGGATGTTCGCCGCCGACGGCGTATTCGCCGCCAGCTCGCCGAGATAGGCCAGACCGCCGGTCTGGTCCCCATCCCCGGCAGCGTCCAGCGCTTCGGCCACGGTAACCACGTCGGCCGGCTTGGCCTTTTCCAGCAAATTGCGGATCTGGCGGAAGATACGCCGATGCTCGTCGCGGTAAAAATCGGTTTCAGCGACCTGGTCGCCAATGCGGTCCCAGGCATGGTTGTCGAGCAGCAGGCCGCCGAGCACCGACTGTTCGGCCTCGATCGAGTGCGGCGGCACGCGCAGCGTATCCAGTGAAGGGTCGGTGGTTCTCTGCTTGCTCTGACGCTGATTCATGGTGATGCCCGAAATGAAAAAGGCCTCGCGATTGCGAGGCCCTGAAGCGTAAGTTAAACCGTCTTACTCGGCAACTACCGTCACGGTGATGTTGGCAACCACGTCGGTGTGCAGGGCAACATCGATCGGGAACTCGCCAATCGCCTTGAGCGGGCCGTCCGGCATGCGGATGGCCGACTTGTCGACGGTGAAGCCGGCACCGGCCAGTGCTTCAGCGATGTCGGCATTGCCGACGGAACCGAACAGACGACCGTCCATGCCAGCCTTGCGGGCGACGGAAACGGCAACGCCGTTCATCTTCTCGGCAACGCCCTGGGCAGCGGCCAGCTTCTCGGCGGCAGCCTTTTCCAGTTCGGCGCGGCGCGCTTCGAACTCGGCCATGGCAGCCGGCGTGGCACGCTTGGCCATGCGTTGCGGGATCAGGAAGTTACGGGCGTAGCCGTCCTTGACCTTGACCACATCACCCAGGTTACCCAGATTGACAACCTTCTCGAGCAGAATGATTTGCATGTTTCGTCTCCCCGGAAATTATTGATGGTTGTCGGTGTAGGGCAGCAGGGCCAGGAAGCGGGCGCGCTTGATCGCGGTGCCCAGCTGGCGCTGATAGCCGGCCTTGGTGCCGGTCAGGCGAGCCGGCATGATCTTGGCGTTTTCCTGGATGTATTCCTTGAGGACGTCGACGTCCTTGTAGTCGATCTGTTCGACCTTTTCTGCCGTGAAGCGGCAGAACTTGCGACGCTTGAACAGGCTGTTGCCGCGACGCTTTTTCTTGTCATCAATCTTCTTCTTGAAGAATCGTGCCATTTTCGTTTCCTTCCAAATATTCGATAGTGTTCGCGTGGATCACGGGTGTTCTGCTGTTGCGTCCCCGGGCGGCGATGAATCCTTCGATTCGCATCATGCCGCCAAGCGGTGCTGCCTCCAGCCAGCGTGCTGCATCACCGAGCGCCAGAACTGCCATTTCAACGTCCACCTGTCTTTCGCTGCCGTTTTCGATCAGCGTCGAGTGGTGTTGCAGTCTGCCTTCACTGACCGGTATGCCTGCCGGTGTGTAGCGCAAGGCTTTGCGCTCGACCAGGCTGCCGGACAGGGTGATGGTGTTCAGTACGCGCTTCCCCGTGAAACCCGGATCAGGCAGCAGCGTCGGCTGCAGCTTCGGTTTCGCCAGCCAGCAGCGACTTCGACTTTTCTTCCTTCATCATCGGGGAAGGCGTCGTCACGGCGGACTTCATCTTGACGGTCAGATGACGCAGAACTGCATCATTGAACTTGAAGGAATGCTCGAGCTCGCCCAGCGTCTCGCCGTCGCATTCGATATTCATCAGCACGTAGTGTGCCTTGTGGATCTTCTGGATCGGGTAAGCCAGTTGACGGCGACCCCAGTCCTCCAGACGATGCACCGAACCACCCTTGGCGGTCACGATGGAACGATAGCGCTCGACCATGCCGGGCACTTGCTCGCTCTGGTCCGGATGGACGATGAAGCAGATTTCATAATGGCGCATGCAAACTCCTTTTGGGATAAACCCCCCGTCATGCGTTAGCGGTGGGGCAAGGTGGAAAAGCCCGCGACTATATCACAAATCGCGGGCTTCAGCAGGTCAACCGAAAATCAGGGAATCGCCGGACACTCAGGCCGAACCAGTTTTTTCCTTCTCCATCCGGTTGGATGTTTCCTTCAACTCGATCAGGAACAGGATTTCCTCGACCACCGGCAGGGCAAAGCCCTGGCGCTGACCACCACGATTGTCGCGGAGCAACTGGTAGAGATAACCAACCACATCCTCCGACTCCCACATCTGGAGAACGCTGTTCAGGATGCGTGGCATGTCCTCAATACCCGCCGGCTTGTTCAGTTCACCACCAGGATCCGTTGCCACGCCGCCATCAAGCATCAGGTCCACAGTCGGGGCTGCAGCCTTCTCCCAGGATTGAACCTCGACATTGAAATGTTGATTGAGGTTGCGCGCAACCGCATCAAACTCCTCTCGCATGCCAGCCATCCGGTATACATCCATCAGGCGAATCCAGGGCTGCAACGCTTCCTGAGGATTGTTGTCGATGTACTCCTGCAAGGCCTGGGCTGCCCCCTTGACTCGACCGAAAGAGAGCATGATATCGGCCAGTTCCATGACGGGATTGGCCTCGAAGTGCTCGTCGAGAGTGGTTGCATTGATCGAGAGAACCGAATCACCGGGACGCGCCGGCAATGGCTGCGCTGCCTTTTCCGGAACTGGCGATGCAGCCCCGCCATCAAGTTCGACATCAACCGATTGCGCAACACCCGCCCTGGTCGATTCGAGATGCAAATCCAGTGGTCTCTTTTCCGGCAGTTCATCTGCGCGCGGCGCATCCATGACCGGCTCGGGATATCCGGCCAGCAGGGAATCCGGATTCCCGTCAGCCGCCTGCTGCCGCCTGCGCCAGAACAACCAGCCAGCCAGACCGAACAGTACGCCCAGCAGCAAGCCGGTGAACCACCAGGAGGAGAACAGATCCGACTCATCCTGTGCTGCCACCGGCACCGGGACTGGAGCCTGAACCGGCGCCTGCGGCGCGGAAGTTGGAGCGGATGCCTGCCCGGAGACCCGCTCCGTCAAGGCCAGCGTCTTGCCCTGAAGCTCGTCCAGTGCCGACTCCATGCTGCGCAGCTTTTCGGCCGCTGCCAACTGGCTGCTCGCCTGCTCGTAAAGCGCCGCCAGCATGCGGTATTCGAGCCGCAGGATTTCCCTTTGCGCCTCGGCCGCTTCTCCGGCCAGCATGCGTTCGCCGAGCACCGCCTCCAGACGCAAAGCACTGTCTTCACCGGCCGAGAGCATCAGCCGATCACCCGCATTCTCCCTCGCTGGCGCCGGCAAGGAGGGCTCGCTTCGAGGCGGCGCCGGCTGTGATTCGCGCACCCGGTTGCTCGCCTGTGGCCTGACCGGTTTGGCTGCCTGCCTGGCCGGCGAACGCTCTACTGCCGGTTTGGCCGAAGCAACGGTTTCGACCTCGGTGTTGGCCACACCCTCATCGGGCGAGGCGAGCAGGGTATATTCCCGCTGTACCTGGTGCCCGCAAAGAATCTGCAGACCTATCTGGACAACTGGATCACGCGCTCTTTGACGCCCCTCGATCAGCAACTGTGGCGGTTGACCGGGACGGATGCGCAAATCGGCATCGCGCAACCAAGGCAACTGATCACCAGAGGCAGGCTTGACCAGACGAAAGCAGGAAGCATCGGGCGCAGCGCCCTCCACGCCCAGCACACTGACCGACAGCATCGGCCGGTCTCCGAGAACCAATTGCCCGCGCAGCTCGCCCAAGCCAATAGCCATGGCCGAACCATACATTGCAAATGTCAGGACCCCCAGTGTTACGCGAATTCCCTGTCGATTCAACGACACACCCCTCAATGACGAAGCAATATCTCGATTGTAGCGCTTATTTATCGGAAAGATAACGGGAATCGTCGAAAGACACCACCCATTCGGGACGATAAACGACAAACAGCGTCAACACCATACCTGAGAGCCAGGCCTCCGAAAAAGCCAGCAAAAAATAATAGGGAAAAAACTCCTCGAACAAATAGTCCCAGGGATAAACCGAGGCCATCCCCAGCAGCAGCGTAGAGCCCAGGCCAACACCAACGATCACCAGACCGGCGCAGAAAAAAGCGTTGACGAAGACATAGATGAAAAACTGCCGCGGCAACAGACCGGACAACAGGCGGAACAGATGATGACTGAGGAAAACCGACAAACCCGCGAGCAACAAGGCATTGGCAGCAAAGGCAAGCCCGCCGGCGGCGCCGTTGAGGGTGATGCCAAGGGTGACCAGTGACAGGCCGATGAACGCCAGATGCGGACCGAAAGCCAGGGTAAAGACGTTGGCCCCGAGCAGATGCAGGGTCAAACCCGGCTTGACGCCGGCTTTCAGGCTCCACAGCAGCATCAGCAGGACCACCATGCCGAGCCATAGATTGGACTGCTCGGAGCGGCTGAAGCGCTTCCACGGCGCCAGCCAGACGCTACGGGCGAAAAGCGGCACCCAGACGGCCCAGGCCGCCCAGTACCACATTTCGCCCAATAGATCGTCAGTGAGGTTCACCCGGCCATTCTATTACCGTCAGCCGGGTTTGTGGATCATCCCAACGCGTTTTCCAGTTGCGGCACCGATTCGAACAAGTCGGCAACCAGGCCGTAATCGGCAACCTGGAAGATCGGCGCATCCGGATCCTTGTTGATGGCAACGATCACCTTGGAATCCTTCATCCCGGCGAGATGCTGGATCGCGCCGGAGATACCGACTGCCAGGTAAAGCTGCGGCGCCACCACCTTGCCGGTCTGACCGACCTGGTAGTCGTTCGGCACGAAGCCGGCATCGACCGCGGCACGACTGGCACCGAGCGCAGCGCCAAGCTTGTCGGCCAGCGGTTCAAGCAGCTTGTGATAGTTTTCACCGCTGCCCAGCCCACGACCGCCGGAGACGATGATCTTGGCCGCCCCCAGCTCCGGCCGAGCCGACTTGGTCAGTTCACGCCCCTGCAACTGGGTCATGCCCGCATCGGCAGCAGTTGCTAGCGTCTCGACAGGCGCACTGTTACCCCCGCCGACTGCATCGAATGCAGTGGTACGAACGGTGATCACCTTGACCGGGTCGGCACTCTGGACGGTCGCCATGGCGTTGCCGGCATAGATCGGACGGACGAAGGTATCCGCCGACTCGACGGCGGTGATTTCGGAAATCTGGGCAACGTCGAGCAAGGCTGCAACGCGCGGCATCAGGTTCTTGCCGAAGGTGGTCGCCGGGGCCAGCAGATGTGAATAGGCAGCAGCGTTGGCCAGGATCAGTGCAGCCAGATTCTCGGCTGTCTGGGCTTCGTAATGCGCGGCATCGGCAACCAGCACCTTGCTCACGCCCTGCAGGGCTGCAGCCTGGGCGGCGGCGACCGAACAGGCGGCGCCCGCGACCAGTACGTGGATGTCGCCGCCGATCCGGGCGGCCGCAGCGACCGTGTTCAGGGTCGCAGCCTTGAGGGTTTGCTGATCATGTTCCGCAATGACGAGAATGCTCATCTCAGATCACCTTCGCTTCGTTCTTGAGTTTGTTCACCAGTTCGGCCACATCGGCCACCTTGACCCCCGCCGAGCGCTTGGCAGGCTCGACCACCTTGAGCGTCTTCAGGCGCGGCGTCACATCAACGCCGAGGGCATCCGGCTTGACGGTGTCGAGCGGCTTCTTTTTCGCCTTCATGATGTTCGGCAGGGTCGCGTAGCGCGGTTCGTTCAGGCGCAGATCGGTGGTAACCACTGCCGGCAGTGACAACTGCAGGGTTTCCAGGCCACCATCGATTTCCCGGGTAACCGTTGCCTTGCCATCGGCGACCACCAGCTTCGAGGCAAAGGTCGCCTGCGGCCAGGCAGCCAGCGCCGCCAGCATCTGGCCGGTCTGGTTGGCGTCGTCGTCGATGGCCTGCTTGCCGCACACCACCAGTTGCGGTTGCTCCTTGTCGCACAGGGCCTTGAGCAGCTTGGCAACCGCCAGCGGCTGGAGTTCGACATCGGTCTCGACCAGGATGCCGCGATCGGCACCGATGGCCATCGCTGTACGCAAGGTTTCCTGGCAGGCCGCCGGGCCGCAGGAAATGGCGACGACTTCGGTGGCAATCCCGGCTTCCTTGAGGCGAACAGCCTCCTCGACGGCAATTTCGTCGAAGGGGTTCATGCTCATCTTGACGTTGGCCAGATCGACGCCACTGCCGTCGGCCTTGACCCGCACCTTGACGTTGTAGTCCACCACCCGTTTCACGGGAACGAGAATTTTCACTGGCATCTCCTTTATCGGTCAGTATTTTTTCAAAACCGTCGCCGTTTGACAGACGACTTGGCAAACCGCACAATCACCATACTGTGTCGTATGGAAAAGCATACGGTAGCGTATGGAAAATAAAACTGTCAAGCCCCCCGCCAAATCACGCTCGATCCGCACCACCGGCAAGCAGTCAGGTGGCCGTACACAACTCGATCCGGCACGTTGGATCGACACCGCCATCGACGTACTCGCCCGCGAGGGAGTAGCCGGTTTGCGCGTCGAGGTGCTGGCCAAACGCTGCGGCGTCACCAAGGGCAGTTTTTACTGGCACTTCAAGGATCGCCAGGCCCTGCTCGACGCCGTCCTCGAACGCTGGCGCGAGGGCCGCATCCGCGACATCGAAAAGACCACCACGGTACAGCCCGGACAGGAACGGGCGCAACTTCATTATGCCATCGAAGTGTATGGTGCCAGCCGCAACCGCAAAGGCATGTCGATCGAGTTGGCTGTGCGCGACTGGGCCAGACACGACGCCCGCGCCGCCGCGGTGGTCGAATCGGTCGACCTCTACCGCCTGGAATGTACCCGGCGCCTGTTCGTCGCTTCCGGGATGAGCGATGCCGAAGCAAAAAGCCGCAGCCTGCTGCTCTACGCCTGCGTCTTCGGGCTGTCGCTGATGCACTACAGCCACTTCGACGACCGGCTCGACGATCTCAAGCAGCGTATCGCCGAGCGCATCGTCGCCAACTAGCTTACTGATCAGCGCCCGGATCGAACCAGGAATTCGCGGCCGATCTGTTTCCAGACCACGGTTTCCTCGCCCAGAGCGGCGGCCGTCCACGGATTCCTGGCCAACCAGGCATCGGGCAGTTCGAGCGCGTAACCGCGCTCGGTCGCCGACACCCGCCACGCCGGCAAGGCCCGCTCATCGCGAGTCCGGTGCAGGGAAACTGCCAGGCGCAGGCAGAATACCAGTCGCCAGATACTGTCCTCTGGCGGCAGCACCCCCAGTTTTTCCAGCTTGCCGCGATGGCCTAGCACCAGCATGGCCAGACGCGCCTGATCCTTTTTCGAAAACCCTGGCATGTCGGCATAAGTGAGGATGTAAGCCCCATGCTTGTGATAAGCGTTATGCGCCACCGAAATGCCGATTTCGTGCAAGCGACAGGCCCAGGACAGATACTGCAGGTCGGACTCGTCCGGCGCACCATCACTCAACTGGGTCAGCGCAGACAAGGCGGTTGCTTCCACGCGATCGACCTGGTCGCGCTCGACCTGGTAACGCTTGCGAAAATGCTTGACCGTCGCATCGCGCATGTCGTGGTGATGGAAACGCCCGAGCAGATCGTACAGGACACCGAGGCGCAAGGCACCGTCGGCGTAGGTCATGCGCTCGATGTCCAGTTCCTCGAACACGGCAGACATGATGGCGATGCCACCGGGCAAGACCGGCAAGCGGTCCCCCTTGACCCCGCGCAATTCGAGGGCGTCGGCCGAGCCGGCCTTGACCATCAGCGAGCATAGGCGCTCCAGCCCGGCTCGGGTGATACCCGGCTCACCGCCGGGATTCATGTCATTCATTTCCAGGATATCGGCAATCGCCCGTGCCGATCCCGATGAACCCACCGCTTCCTTCCAGCCGAAGCGCTGGTAGTCGTGAGCGATCAATTCGATCTCCTTGGCGGCAGCTACCTGCGCCTCGCGCAGGCGACGCTTGTCGACCCTGCCGCCGGGAAAATAGCGCATGGTGAAACTGACGCAGCCCATGTAAAGGGATTCCATCAACTGCGGCTCGTGGCGTTTGCCAATCACGAACTCGGTCGATCCACCGCCGATATCGATGACCAGGCGCTTGTGGCCGGCAGTTGGCAACGAGTGCGAGGCGCCAAGATAGATCAGGCGCGCCTCTTCGCGGCCGGCAATGACTTCGATCGGGAAACCCAGGGCTTCCTCGGCCTGTGGCAGGAAGGAAGCGACGTTCTTGGCCACGCGCAGCGTATTGGTGGCAACGGCGCGCACTGCGCCGCTGTCAAGGCCGCGCAAACGCTCGCCGAAGCGGCTAAGGGCAACCAGGGCACGGGCCTGAGCGTCGGCGTCGAGCATCTTTTCGGCAGTCAGGCCGGTGGCCAGGCGTACCGGTTCCTTGAGCGAATCGAGCGGATAAATCTGGTCATCGACGACACGTCCGACCTGGAGGCGAAAGCTGTTTGACCCCAGGTCAACCGCGGCTACTGTTTCGTACATCATCGCAAGACATCATCGCTAAGATCAGGCAGCAGAGGATTCTAGCACCGCCGACAGGACAGGATTCTTACAAAACGGGAGATAAAAAAACCCGCCGTCAGCAAACGGCGGGTTTTAGCCATTACATCAACACTCAGCCGGCGAGCGCTTTCTTGATGTTTTCCAGCGTGGACGGATCCTCGATCGTCGTCAGATCGCCCGGATCGCGGCCTTCGGCCAGCGCTTGCAGCGAACGGCGCAGCATTTTGCCGGAGCGGGTCTTGGGCAAGCCGACGACAAAATGCACGCGAGCCGGCCGGGCGATCGCGCCGAGAATGCCATCGACGGTGGCGAAGACTTCCTTCTCCAGCGCCTTGACCAGTTCCGGCGTGGCAATCTTGGACGCGTCCTTGACCACGGCGAAGGCCATCGGCATCTGCCCCTTCAGCTTGTCCTCGACACCGACGACGGCAACTTCGGCGATGGCGGCGTGGTTCTGGATCGCCTCCTCGATTTCGCGGGTGCCCAGACGGTGACCGGCGACGTTGATGACGTCGTCGGTGCGGCCGAGGATGGTGAAGTAACCGTCGTCATCCTTGATCGCCCAGTCGTAGGACGAATAGACCAGCGGATCCTTGAACAGCGTGAAATAGGTCGACACGAAACGGTCGTCCTGGCCCCAGACGGTGGACAGGCAGCCGGGCGGCAGCGGCGGGATCACCGCGGCGATGCCCTTCTCGTTGGCGCCGCACTCGGAACCGTCCTCGCGGAAGATCTTGAGGTTGTAGCCGTAGACCGGGAAGGACGGCGAACCGAACTTGATCGGCGTCTTCTCGACACCGTGCAGCGCAGCCAGCATCGGCCAGCCGGTTTCGGTCTGCCAGTAGTTGTCGATGACCGGCTTCTGCAGTTCGTTCTGGAACCACTCGTGGGTCGGCTGGTCGAGCGGCTCGCCGGCCATGAAGATGTGCTTCAGCGACGACAGGTCGTACTTGTGCATGTACGCCGGATCCTGCTTCTTCAGCACGCGGGCGGCGGTCGGCGCCGAGAACATGACGTTGACCTTGTACTTCTCGACGATCTGCCACCAGATGCCCGGATCGGGGCGCAGCGGCGTGCCTTCGTACATGATCGTCGCCATGCCGGCGATCAGCGGGCCGTAGATGATGTAGGAGTGGCCGACCACCCAGCCGATGTCGGAAGTGGAGAAGTAGGTTTCGCCTTCGCCGCCGCAGTAGATGTGCTTCATCGACGAGGCCAGCGCCACGGCGTAGCCGCCGGTGTCGCGCTGCACGCCCTTCGGCTTGCCGGTGGTACCGGAGGTGTAGAGGATGTACGAAGGCTCGGAGGATTCCAGCCATTCGCACTCGACCCGGGCGTTCATGACCTGCTCGCGCAGCGCCGCGTAATCGACGTCGCGGCCGGCAACCTTGTTGAAGCCCTTGTCCAGGCCACGGTCGACCATCAGCACCTTGGTCGGCTTGTGCTCGGCGATCTCGATCGCTTCATCGAGCAGGTGCTTGTAGGGAACCGCCTTGCCGCCGCGCATGCCGGCGTCGGAGGAGACGATCAGGACCGGCTTGGCGTCGTCGATGCGGGTGGCCAGCGAACCGGAAGCAAAACCGCCGAAAACCACCGAGTGGATGGCACCGATGCGGGCCGCCGCGAACATCGCGAACGCCGCCTGCGGGATCATCGGCATGTAGATCAGGACGCGGTCGCCCTTCTTGACGCCGAGGCTCAGGTAGATCGCCGCCATGCGCTCGACCTCGGCCTGCAGTTCGGCGAAGGAATAGATCTTCTCTTCGTCGGTTTCGGTCGAGATGTAGATCAGCGCATTGTCGTTCGGACGCTTGGCCGCGTGGCGGTCGATCGCGTTGTGGCAGAGATTGGTCTTGCCACCGACGAACCATTTGGCAAACGGTGGCCGCGAAAAATCGCAGACCTGGGTGAACGGTTCCTTCCAGTCGATGAGCTGGGCCTGTTCGGTCCAGAACCCATCCGGATTCTCGATCGAGTACTGGTGAAACTCCTTGTAAGTCGCCATATAACTTCCCTCTTGCTAGTGGTTTCCTGCACTTAAAAAAAAACGGATTACTTGTTTGGTTTTTCCCGTTCGCTCAAATATCGATCAATCTGCTCCAGCGGAAAATTCAGCCCCATTTCCCGATCCATCAGCGCCAGCAAGGGTACCAACTGAGCGAGCAAGGCATCGAGATGGGGGAGGACAGGCCCCTGACGATTGGCGCGCAACAACTCAAGCGCATGCGGCAGGGAAATCGGACGCGTTGCCGGCAGGCTTCCCCCTGCTTCGGTCCGGTTACCGCCCGCCTGCATCGCTATCTGCATGCGCTGGTCGGCAAGCTCAAGCAGGGCCCCCGCCGAACTGACCCGATCGGTGGGCATGCTGGCCAGACCGATGCTGACCGTCAGCCCGAGCGACTGCCCCTGCACCGTCAGCCGCGACGCCTCCACCGCCTGGCGCACCCGCTCGGCGAAACTGGCACAGAATTGAGGCGCCGTGCCTGGAGAAACCACGGCAAAACGGCCGGCCTCAAGATGGCCCAGGCTATCTTCCTGACGCATCTTGGCACCCAGCATCCTGGCAAAACGATTGCCTACCTCTTCGGCCAGCGTCGCACCCAGTTTACGCGTGAGCACGTCATAGCCGTCAAAGCCGAGCACCATCAGGCTGACATCCATGCCATGCCGGGCCGAGTGGGACAGCGCCTGCGCCGCCTGCAATTCCAGGTAGCGCCGAGTAAACAGTCCGGTGGCGGGGTTCTGGACCAGCTGTTGGCGACCGGAGTCGAGATTTTCCTGGGCTTCATGCAGCGCCAGGAGGTTGCCCAGACGCGTCAGGATCTCGATGGCGCCGCTACCCTTGGTAATGAAATCGGAAGCCCCCAGGCTGCGTGCCTTGCTACGCTCTTCCTCAGTTTCCTCGCCGGAAACCAGGATGAACGGCATTTGCTGCAGACGTCGCAAACGCGAACCACGCAGCCGCTCAAGCAGGGCGTAGCCATCCATCTTCGGCATCTGCAGGTCGGAAACCACCGCCCGGATCGACTGATCGAGCACCAGCGTCTGCCAGGCAGCTTCTCCGTCAGCCTCCTCGCGCACCTCGTAATGAGCCTTGATGTGCTGCGCCAGCGAGGCCCGGACGAGCTTCGAATCGTCGACCAGGAGGACGCGGGGCAGAGCCGACATTTCAGGCACCGGCGATCTCGACCACCACCCGGCCCTTGGCACGGCCACCGATGTATTCCTCGAACGCCGCCGGCAGCTCGGCAAAAGGCAGCGAACGCGACATCCGCTCCAGATGCGGCGGCCGCAGGTCAGTTGCCAGGCGTTGCCAGACGCCATGCCGATAAGGCTCGCGAATGTAGCCGGAATCGATGCCGAGCAAGGAAACGCCACGCAGGATAAAAGGTGCGACCGTCGTGTTCAGGGACATGCTGGCCGCCAGACCGATGCTGGCGATGGTACCGCCCTGCTCCATGGTGCTGGCGATCCAGGCCAGCACGTCACCGCCCAGATTATCAACAGCACCAGCCCAGCGCGCCCGGTCGAGCGGACGAATTCGGCTGAGGTCGATATTCTGGCGCAGCATCACTTCGGCAGCACCGAGTTCGCGCAGGTAATCCGCTTCGCTCTCCTTGCCGGTCAGCGCCACCACGCGATAACCGCGTTGCGCCAGCATGTCCACCGCCAGGCTGCCGACCCCGCCGGTCGCACCAGTGACGATGACCGGCCCCTTGTCCGGGTTCAGACCGTTTTCTTCCATGCGCACGATACCCAGTGCTGCGGTGAAACCGGCCGTTCCGAGAGCCATCGCGTCGTAAAGGCTGAGACCGGCCGGCAGGGGCACCACCCAGTCAGCCGGCACGCGCGCCACTTCGGCATAACCACCGTGGTGCGCGACACCGATGTCGAAGCTGGTGGCAATCACCGGATCACCCGGCTTGAAGCGGGGATCCGCGCTCTCGATCACGGTACCGGACATGTCGATGCCGCCGATGCAGGGAAAACGCCGGATGATCTTGCCAGCGCCGGTGGCAGCCAGCGCGTCCTTGAAGTTGATGCTCGAATAGGCAACCCGGATCAGCACGTCACCGACATCCAGCTCATCGACTTTCATGTCGACAAAGCGATGTCCAACCTTGCCTTCCTTGTCCTCGATCAGCAACGCCTTGAATGAATCCATCGAATATCGCTCCTCGCTACAGGTCACAAATTGTATTCATAATTACGGATTATGAACATAGTTTCGCCCCGCTTGGGAGCGTCCTGAAATTACGGCTTTACAGGCCGGGAAATTTCAAATAGATTTAGCGCCCATGAAATCCGGCATCTCCACGACCCTCATCCTCACCTGCCTGACACTAGGTCTCACGACCTTCGCTCAGGCCAGCGAACCGGTCCTGCGGCAGGATGTCCAGATCCCCCAGATGTCCTTCGTCGAACGTTACACCAACGCCACGCAGGATGTCATCCTGGAGGGGCTGAAGCTGGTCGGCGTCCGTTACAAGATGGGTGGCAACAGCATCGAAGCCGGCCTTGACTGCAGCAGTTTCGTGCAGACCGTATTCAAGGAAAGCATCGGCGCCTACCTGCCGCGTACCGCACGCGAGCAGAGCCAGCTTGGCGAGCAGATTGACCTGAGCCAGCTGAAACCCGGTGACCTGGTGTTCTTCAACACCATGCGCCGTGCCTTTTCCCACGTCGGCATCTATCTCGGCGACAACCACTTCCTCCACGCACCGCGCGCCGGTGCCGAAGTGCGAGTCGAGAACATGGGTTCCAGCTACTGGATGACCCGCTTCAACGGCGCCCGCCGCATCATCGAAGCGCGCTGACCCCGGCGAGCGCGCCGGCAGCCCCCCCTGAATCAGTGCAGCAACGCTTCCCCGCTATTTGAATGTTCCGTATAATAAAGACGAACCATTCTCATATACTTTCACAAGGAGCCGTTCATGAAACTGGGAGCCACGCTTACCGCACTGGCAATTGCCGCTGCGTTTCAGCCAGCCATCGCTCAGGAAAAAGTGCTGAATCTCTATTCGGCCCGTCACTATCAGACCGACGAAGCGCTCTATTCCGATTTCACCAAGCAGACCGGGATCAAGATCAACCGCATCGAAGGCAAGGAAGACGAACTGCTGGAACGGATCCGCAATGAAGGCGCCAACAGCCCGGCCGACGTGCTGCTGACGGTCGATGCCTCGCGCCTGGCCAAGGCTCGTGAGCTCGGTCTGTTCGCCCCGCTCAAGTCCAAGGTCCTGGAGAGCCGTATTCCGGCCCACCTGCGGACCGACGAATGGGCCGCCTTTTCGACGCGCGCCCGGGTCATCGTCTATAACAAGAACCGTGTTCAGGCAGCCGATGTCCAGAACTACAGCGACCTCGCCAACCCCAAGCTGAAGGGTAAATTCTGCTCGCGTTCCGGCTCCCACCCCTACAATCTTTCCTTGCTCGCCTCGGTGATCGCGCATGAAGGTGAAGCCAAGGCCGAAGAACTGGCCCGCGGCATGGTTGCCAACTTCGCCCGCGCACCAAAGGGTGGCGACACCGACCAGATCAAGGCCGTTGCAGCTGGCGAGTGTGGCGTTGCCATCTCCAACAGCTACTACGTCGCCCGCCTGATGAGATCGAGCAAACCGGAAGACCAGAAGGTCATGGAAAGCGTTGGCATCGTCTGGCCCAACCAGGCGACCACCGGCACTCACATCAACGTTTCCGGCGGCGGCGTCCTCAAACACTCGCCGAACAAGGAAGCTGCGCTCAAGTTCCTTGAATACCTGGCCTCCGATTCCGCCCAGCGCTACTTCGCCGATGGCAACAACGAGTGGCCAGTCGTCGCCTCGGTCAAGGTTGCCAACCCGGCGCTGACCAAGCTGGGCAATTTCAAGGCCGACACGCTGCCGGTCAACAACCTCGCCATGTATCAGATCAAGGCTCAAATGATCTTCGACCGAGCCGGTTTCAAGTAATCCGGGAAATCGCGGGCCTCGCCAAAGCGGCTGGCATACCCTAAAATCGGAACCACTTGCTATGGGGAAGAAAACCATGGGTACCAAAAGCTTTGGCGCCAGCCCGTTGATTGAAGCAATCCGGGCAAACAACCTGCTCCGCGTCGTCTCGGCTCTTGATGATGGAGCTGATGTCGAGGAAAAAGATATCCACGGTTATCCCGGCCTTCCCCTGCGCACCGCCTGTTTCTTCGGTAGCGTCCCGATCATCAGGGAACTGCTCGCTCGCGGCGCCGATGTCAATGCACCAACCGCCGATGGCCCCGGCGCTCCATTGCGCGCCGCGCTACGGGCAGGACACAGCGAAATCGTCGCCCTGCTGCTGTCACGCGACGCACAGATACCCTATGGCCTGAACATACCATCGTCGATTTTCGAGCGCGCCAAGGCACTCGGCAGTGGCGATGCGGAAATCCTCGACGTACCGATGCTCGAATTCGACCGAGTCGCGGTCCCCGCCAAACCAGTGCCCCAGCGCCCGACGCCCACCCCGGCGCCGGCCAGCAAAGCCGAACACAGCGCCAACCTGATCGACTTCTCCACCATCATCCCCGACGAAACAATCCAGGAAGTCGATCTGCGCGGCTATGGCGTAGACACCCGGGTGATGACCCTCGATATCGAGCGCACTTTCGAAGCGTGGGACAAGACCGAAGGCGCGGACAAGAAAACCCCTTCGGGTAGCGGCAATTCCTAAGCCCGACGGGCGGCGCTGATCTGGCGCGAGAGCAGGATCACTGGCAGCAATCCGACGGCAACGATGGCCAGCGAGGCAGTTGACGCCTCGGCCAGGCGCTCGTCCGAAGCCAGCGTGTAGGCCTGCGTGGCCAGCGTATCGAAGTTGAAGGGGCGCATCACCAGGGTTGCCGGCAGCTCCTTCATCACATCGACGAACACCAGCAAACCGGCAGTCAGCAAACTGCCCCGCAGCAGCGGCACATGCACACGGCGCAAGGTCGCCGCCTGACCCAGACCCAGGCTGCTGGCAGCGTCGTCCATGCTCGGCGTGATCTTGCCCAGGCTGGACTCCACGGTATGCAGCGCAACCGCCAGGAAGCGCACCAGGTAAGCATAGATCAATGCGGCAATGCCGCCGGTCAGCAGCAGGCCGGGATTCGTGCCGAACCAGGCTTCCCATTGCCCCGACAGCCAGTGATCGAGCCGGGTGACCGGAATCAGCACACCGACGGCAATCACCGCACCGGGCACGGCATAACCCAGGCCGACCAGGCGATTGAGCCCGCTAGCCAGCGCCGAGCGCGACAAGCGGGCGCCGTAGGCAAGCAGCAAGGCGATCGCCACGGCGATCAGGGCAGTGATCCCGGCCAGCACGAAGCTGTTGCGCGAGAGCACCAGGAAACGCTCGCCGAACTGGGCATCCCCGTCGGTCAGCGCCATTTTCAGCAGCAGGAAGGCCGGCAGCAGGAAGCCGAGGATCAGCGGCAGCGCGCAGGCCAGCATCGCCGCCAGCGCCGGCAGACCACGCAGGGCGGCACCGGCCAGCGGCCGATTGCGGCCGGTCGTGTTGTGGTAACGGGCATGCCCGCGCGAAACCCGCTCGGCCATCAGCAGGAGCAGGACGAAACCGAGCAGCATTGCCGCCAGTTGCGCCGCCGCCACCCGGTCACCGAGCGAGAACCAGGCGCGGTAGATACCGGTGGTGAAAGTATTGACCGCAAAATAGGCGACGGTCCCGTAATCGGCCAGCGTTTCCATCAGCGCCAGCGCCACCCCGGCCACCACCGCCGGCCGGGCCAGCGGCAGCGACACCGTGAAGAAGGCCCGCCAGGGACCCTGGCCCAGGGTCCGCGCCGCCTCCAGCATGCCGCTGGCGCGCTCCAGGAAAGCGGTGCGGGCAAGCAGATAGACATAGGGATAGAGGACGCAAACGAACATCAGCATGGCGCCCGGCAGGGTGCGGATGTCGGGGAACCAGTAATCGCCGTGTTCCCAGCCGAACCACTCGCGCAGCGCGCTCTGCACCGGGCCGACGAACTGGAGGAAATCGGTATATACGTAGGCCATCACGTAAGCCGGCATGGCCAGCGGCAGGATCAGGGCCCACTCGAAGAAACGCCGCCCCGGAAAGGCGTGCATGGCCGTCAGCCAGGCGGTACCGACGCCGATCACCCCGACCCCGGCCGCCACCCCCAGGCATAGCCACAGGGAGTTGGCGATGTACTCGGGGAGCACGGTCTGCGACAGGTGCGACCAGGTATCGCTGGTACCGCCGACGAAAAGGTTGAGGCCGACGCTGGCGACGGGCATGGCAGCCAGCGAGGCCACCGCGATGCCGATCAACAACAGCCAGGAGAATGAGCGTGTGTGCAGGTGCATGAATGCGAATTATAATCGAGCACCATGACACAGCTAGAACTGAATGGCGTGATTCAGCGCTACGGCAAGCACACCGTCGTCGACGGTGTCGATTTTCGCCTGGCGCCCGGACAGATTGCCTGCCTGCTCGGCCCTTCGGGCTGCGGCAAAACAACCCTGCTGCGCTGCATCGCCGGCTTCGAGGAAATCGCCGGCGGCGAGATTCGCCTGCGCGGGGAAACGGTCAGTCGCCCCGATGCCCGCGTCGCGCCGGAAAAGCGCCGGATCGGCATGGTTTTCCAGGACTATGCGTTGTTTCCCCATCTCAGCGTCGAGGAAAACGTCGCTTTTGGCCTGCCCCGGCGGCGAGACGAAGCAGCCAGCCTGCGCGTCCGGCAATTGCTCGCCACGGTCGGACTCGGCGGACAAGGCAGCAAGTATCCGCACGAACTGTCCGGTGGTCAGCAGCAACGGGTGGCCCTGGCCCGCGCACTGGCGCCGCGCCCCGAGCTGATCCTGCTTGACGAACCCTTCTCCAACCTCGACGTCGGCCTGCGCGAACGGCTCTCGGTCGAAGTCCGCGAAATCCTCAAACGCGAAGGCTCGACCGCGATCATGGTCACCCACGATCAGCACGAAGCCTTTGCCATGGCCGACGAAATCGGCGTCATGCACAACGGGCGCATCCAGCAATGGGATACGCCCTACAACCTCTACCACCGCCCGGCCAACCGCTTCGTCGCCGACTTCATCGGCCAGGGTGTGCTGATCAACGGCGTGGTCGGCGAAGGCAACTCGGTGCGCATGGAACTGGGCACCCTGATCTCGGACACGCCGGTCGAGTGCAGCGAGAGTTGCGCCCATTGCGAAGATGGCTGCCGGGTCGACGTCCTGCTCCGCCCCGACGACATCGTCCATGACGACGCCAGCCCGGTTCAGGCCGAGGTCCTGCACAAGGCCTTCCGCGGCGCCGAAATCCTGTACACACTGCGCCTGGCCAGCGGCAGCGAAGTGCTGTCGCTGGTGCCCTCGCATCACAATCACGGCCTGGGCGAGAAAATCGGCATACGCCTCGACGCCGACCACGTCATCGCCTTCAAGAAACACGACGCCTGCAACGACGATCCGGCCTGCGAAATCCGGATCGAACAAAAGGCGTTGACGCAGCATCCGGTGAACTGGCACCGGTAACCACGGCAGATGATTCCCTTTCTCGGCCCGCGCGACCCCTTCCCCCCGGTCAGCACCGCGCATGTCGAGATGAACGGGCTGCTCGCGGTGGGCGGCGAGCTGCATCCCGAACGTCTGCTCGATGCCTACCGGCGCGGCATCTTCCCCTGGGGGACGGTCGAAGGACAGCCGCTGTGGTACAGCCCGGACCCGCGCATGGTGATGTTCCCGGAAGAATTCCGCCTGTCGCGCAGCCTGCGTCGCCTGCTGCGCAGCGGCCCGTACACGATCAGCGCCGACCGCGCCTTTCCGGAGGTGATGCGGGCCTGCGCCAGCGTCCCCCGACCGGGACAGGACAGCACTTGGATCACCGACGAGATGCTCGCCGCCTATATCCGGCTGCACGAACTCGGCTGGGCGCATTCGGTCGAAGTCCGGGCAGAGGGCGAACTCGTGGGCGGCCTGTACGGTCTGGCCATCGGCCGCATGTTCTACGGCGAATCGATGTTCTCCCGGCAGGACAATGCCTCGAAGTTCGCCTTCGCCTACCTGATCCGGCACTTGCGCGCTGAGGGCTTCGGCATGATCGACTGCCAGATGTACACCGACCACCTGGCCTCGCTCGGGGCCAGGGAGATTGCGCGTGCCGAATTCCTCCAGCGCATGCATGGGCTGATCGGCGACGCTGGCCGCAGCACCTGGCAATTCGCCGACCGTACCGACTGGTAAGCAGCCATGTCCCAAGCCAACGACGCCGACCTGCCGTTCTCGCTGCTGCAGTTTTACGCGACCTCGCCTTACCCGTGCAGCTATCTTGCCGAGCGCGAGGCGCGCTCGCAGGTGGCGACACCGGCCCACCTGATCGACAGCGGCATCTACAGCACCCTGGTGCGGGCCGGCTTCCGGCGCAGCGGCATTTTCACCTACCGCCCCCACTGCGATCTCTGCCAGGCCTGCGTGCCGGTCCGTCTGCCGGTGGCCGACTTCAGCCCGTCGCGCAGCCAGCGGCGCGCCTGGAAACACCATGCCGGCATGGAAATCCGCGAACTGCCGCTGATTTTCGTCAACGAGCATTTCGACCTCTACGTCCGCTACCAGGCCAGCCGCCATCCGGGTGGCGGCATGGACGAGGACAGCCAGGAGCAATACACCCAGTTCCTCCTGCAGAGCAGCGTCGATACCCGGCTGATCGAATTCATCGAAGATGGCCAGTTGCGCATGGTCAGCGTCATCGACCTCCTCGACGACGGCCTGTCATCGGTGTACACCTTCTTCGACCCGGACCTGCCCGGCGCCAGCTTCGGCGTTTTCAACATCCTGTGGCAGGTCGAGCAGTGCCGCGCCCTGAAGCTGCCTTACCTGTACCTCGGCTACTGGATCGCCGACAGCCGGAAAATGGCCTATAAAACGCAGTTCCGTCCGATCGAGGGGCGCGTCGGCGGACACTGGAGAATCCTTGATCCAGCCCCCTGAGATTCCCTAAATTCCCCGCCCGGCCTATGATCCGAGCTTAGCCAATCGCGGAACCTCATCGTGCAATTTCTCAGGAAACTATTCGGCCTGCGCCCTGAACCCCCTCCACCGTCGCCTCGTACTTTAAAGACACCGGTGGCAGCCCCAGCAGCAAGCGAGCGAATCCTCTTTGCCTGGCAGGAAATGCTGGATGGCGGATCGCAGATCGCCGGCTACCGACTGCAGGCGCGGGAAGTCGGCAAACGTGGGGAAATTTCCGGCACCGCACTACGCGACGCGCTGGTCGCCGAAAATGTTCGCCAGGCAGCGAGCCAGCGACCGCTACTGATCAACCTGACGGTCGAACAATGGACAGCAGCCGATTTCTCCGAAATCGTCGCGCCCAACACCGTTTTCCTGATCAACGACCCTCAGAACCACCCGGCGCCGCAACAGCTTTTCGAGCAAATCCGCGCCCTGGGCGGCAAGGTTGGCATTCGCGACGACAAGGCGAACCAGGACAGCGAGGACTGGCCACTGGATCTGGTCCTGTTCGCCTTCCGCGCGACCGATCTGGCGACGCAGGAGAGTCGGGTGCAGCGTTTGCGCCAGCGTAGCGGCCTGCTGCTGGTGGCAGACGGTGTCGAATCCTGGGCCGAGCATCGCCTTTGTCAGCGCATCGGTTTCCACCTGAGCATCGGCGGCTTTGCCGGCACCCGCGACGTGGAAGCCCCTCCCGGGAAAATCAGTGAAAGCCGGCTGGTGGTCGTTGAAATGCTCAACCAGATTCGCAGCGATGCTGAACTTGACGAACTCGCCGCGACCGCATTGCGCGACCCGGCGGTAGTGGTCAAGTTGCTGGACATGGCCAACTCACCGCTTTACGGCTTGCCGCGCAAGGTAGCCAGCATCGGCGAAGCCATCAACCTGCTCGGTCGTGACGCCCTCTATCGCTGGCTGTCGCTGGCCTTGTTCAATATCGAAGGTGACGATGGCCGGGACCGCACCTTGCTGGTTCTGGCGCTGTGTCGGGCAGCCCTCCTCGAAGGCCTGAGCCAGGACAAGGGCAAACAGGCCGCCGATGAAGCGTTTCTGGTCGGTCTTCTGTCGATAGCCGACAGCCTGCTTGACCGGCCGATGGCCGAGGTCCTCACTCACATCCATCTACCGGCCACGATCAAGCTTGCATTACTCAGCAATGAAGGCGAACACGCCCGCTTTCTGCAACTGGCGATCATGCTGGAGCGCTGCCGACTTGACCAGGCAGTGGTTCTGGCCGGCGCCCTGCAGATCAGCCCGGCTGCCCTGATCGAAAGCTACCGCAAGGCGCTCACCTGGGCTGGCACAGTGCTTGACAACTGAAACCAAAATTTACTTTTGCCCAGGAAGCCGGTGTTACGCTCAGCCCAACGATCATCACGGAGAAAGTCACTCATGCGACTGCCCATTCTTGTCCTCATCACCCTGCTCACCACGCTGCTCTCGGGCTGCGGCTACAACCAGATCCAGATCAACGACGAGGGCGTCAACGCCGCCTGGTCGGAAGTGCTCAACCAGTACAAGCGGCGCGCCGACCTGGTGCCCAACCTGGTGGCCACGGTCAAGGGCTACGCCGCCCACGAGAAAGAGGTGCTGACCCAGGTTACCGAGGCTCGCGCCAAGGTCGGCGGCATCAACGCCACGCCGGAACTGGTCAACGACGAAGCCGCCTTCGCCAAGTTCCAGGCAGCGCAATCGGAAATGAGCAGCGCCCTGGCCCGCCTGCTGGTGGTTGCCGAGAACTATCCGCAACTCAAGGCCGACGCCAATTTCCGCGACCTCCAGGCGCAGCTCGAAGGCACCGAGAACCGCGTCACCGTCGCCCGCAACCGCTACATCGAGACCGTGCGCGTGTACAACATCTCGGTGCGCACCTTCCCGAACAACCTGACGGCGATGGTCATGGGCTGGAAGCCTAAGGCCAATTTCACCGTCGACAACGAAAAAGCCATCGCCGACGCCCCCGCCGTCAAGTTCGACAGCAAGTAAGCGATGCTGCGCTGGCTGTTCGCCTGCCTGCTCGCGCTCCTGCCGCTCACCGGCTGGAGCGCCGACCCGATTGCCCTGCCGGCGCTGAACGAACGCGTCGTCGACCTGAGCGGCACACTGTCGGCCAGCGACCAGGCCAGCCTGGTCGAACGGCTGACCCGGCTGGAACAGGAGAAAGGCGCGCAGATCGCCATCCTGCTGCTGCCGAGCACGGCGCCGGAAAGCATCGAGCAGTTCGGCATCCGCCTGGCGGAATACTGGAAGATCGGCCGCAAAGGCGTGGACGACGGGATCATCGTCATCGTCGCCAAGGAAGACCGACGCATGCGCATCGAAGTCGGCTACGGCCTGGAAGGCGCGATTCCCGACGCCATTGCCAAACGCATCGTCGACGAACAGATGGCGCCGCGCTTCCGTGACGGCGATTTTGCCGGCGGCCTCGGCGCGGCCGTCGACACGCTGGCCCGCCTGATCGGCGGCGAAAGCCTGCCGCCGCCGACAGAGAAAAAAGCGCAGGACAGCGGCTTCGACACCGACAGCCTGTTGTTCGTCGCCATCTTCGTCGCCAGCCTGGCCCGCGCCCTGTTCGGTCTGCTCGGCTCGCTCGGCATTTCGCTGCTGGCCGGTGCGCTGGCCTGGTTCAGTTTCGGCTCGCTCGGTGCTGCCCTGATCGCCGCACTGATCACCTTCTTTGCCTCCTTCATGCGCGCCGGCAAGGGCGGCTGGCACAGCGGCGGCGGCAGTCGTGGCGGTGGCGGCGGATTTTCCGGCGGCGGTGGCGGCTTTGGTGGCGGCGGCGCCTCGGGGAGATGGTGAAATGGGACTGCTGCGCAAACTCAAACACCTGACCGCGCCGGGCTGGCTGATCAAGCGCCATTTCGCCAAGGCCGACCTCGACGCCGTCGAGGCCGCCATCGCCGCTTCGGAAAAGACCCATCGCGGCGAAATCTGCGTGGTCATCGAAGGCGCCCTGCCCTTCGCCGCGCTCTGGCATGAAGAAGACAGCCGCCAGCGCGCCGCTCGCCTGTTCCTGGAATACGGGGTCGACCGGACGCGCGAGGCGACCGGCATCCTGCTCTACATCCAGTTGCTCGACCATCAACTGGAAATCCTCGCTGACCGCGGCATCGCCGAACGCGTGCCGCAATCCGTCTGGGACGACCTCTGCCACGCCGCCGAAGCCGATTTCGCCGCCGGTCGCTACCGCGACGGACTGGTCAGCGCCATCGGCCGCATCGGCGCCCTGCTCGCCGAACACTTCCCGGCCAGCGTCGGCGACAACCCGAACGAACTCGGCAACCGCCCGCGGCTGCGCTGATCACTGGTAGCGCAGCGCCTCGATCGGATCGAGCCGCGACGCCTTCTGCGCCGGATACCAGCCGAAGAAGATGCCGACCCCGGCGGCGACGGCAAAGGCCAGCAGCGCCGCCGTCCCGGAAATGACCACGACCATGCCGGTGATGGCGTTGATGCCGAGCGCGATGGCAATGCCCAGCGTCAGGCCGAGCAGGCAGCCGGCGAAGGAAATCATCACCGCTTCGAGCAGGAACTGCAGCAGGATATCTTTCTGTCTGGCGCCGATGGCCATGCGGATGCCGATCTCGCGGGTGCGCTCGGTGACCGACACCAGCATGATGTTCATGATGCCGATGCCGCCGACGATCAGCGAGATCGAAGCAATGGCGCCGAGCAGGATGGACATGGTCCGCGTCGTGGCAGCCTCGGATTCGGCAGCGGCGGAGAGATTGCGCATGAAGAAGTCGTTGGGCATGTCCTCGCGCAGGCGGTGCCGCTGGCGCAGCAAGGACTCGACACTGTTCATCGTCCGCTCCATGCCTTCGGCCGAATCGGCCTGGACCATGATCATCCGCACCGAACCGACGAAGGGCGTGCCGAACACCTTGCGCTGCGCGGTGGACAGCGGAATGATCACGGTATCGTCCTGGTCGCGACCGTCAAGGTTCTGTCCCTTGGGCGCCAGCACGCCGATGACGACGAACGGGCTCTGCTGGATGCGCAGCGTCTTGCCGACCGGATCTTCGTCGCCGAACAGGTTTTCGGCGACGGTCTTGCCAATTACTGCCACCCGCGTTGCCGAACGCACGTCGGAATCGCCGAAGCTGCCGCCGCTGACCAGATTCCAGGCACGGGCATCGAGGTAGGCCGGCGTCGTGCCGATCACCTGGGTGCTCCAGTTCTGCGCGCCATAGACCAGTTGCCGCGAGCCCTGGTGGGTCGGCGCGACATTGGAGACGCCGTCGAGTTCGGCAATCGCTTCGGCATCGCCGACGGTCAGCGTCGGCCCGCCACCGCTACCGCTGCGCACGCCGGCCGCGGTGAATGAACCGGAGAGGACGATGAACAGGTTCGAGCCCATGGTGCTGATCGTCTGCTGCACCGCATACTGCGCGCCCTGGCCGATGGCCAGCATGATGACCACGGCGCCGACACCGATCACCATGCCAAGCATGGTCAGCGCCGTGCGCAGACGGTTGGCACCCATCGCCAGCCAGGCTTCGCCGAGCATCGGGCGGATCATGGCTGGGCTCCGGTGAGGTGGTCGCTGACGATGCGACCGTCGAGAAAACGCACCTGACGGCCGGCGTGCTCGGCGATGTCGGGTTCGTGCGTGACCAGCACGATGGTGATGCCGTCGGCGTTCAGTTCGCCGAACAGGCGCATGATTTCCTCGCTGGTATGGCTGTCCAGATTGCCGGTCGGCTCGTCGGCCAGGATCAGGCGCGGTGCATTGACCAGCGCCCGGGCAATCGCCACCCGCTGCTGCTGACCGCCGGAAATCCGGTTGGGCAGCGACTCGGCGTACTTGCCCAGGCCGACCCGATCGAGCAGCACGCGGGCCCGCGCCCGCCGGGTTTCCTTGTCCACGCCGGCGTAGACCAGCGGCAGCGCGACGTTGTCCTGCAGGCTCATGCGCGGCAGCAGGTTGAAGCCCTGGAAGACGAAACCGATGGTCCGGTTGCGCAAGCGGGCCAGGTCGTCCTTGCTCATTTGCGCGACATTCTCGCCGGCCAGGAAATAGTCGCCGGCACTGGGCGTGTCGAGGCAGCCGAGCAGGTTCATGAAGGTCGACTTGCCCGAACCGGACGGCCCCATGACGGCGATGAACTCGCCGGGGCGGATTTCGAGGTCGACACCCTTCAGCGCCGGGAAAAGCCCGGCCGCCGTCTCGTAGGACTTGCCCAGCCCGACCACGCGGATCACCGGCCCGGTCATCAGAACATTCTCATGCCTACAAGGTTGTTGCTGCTGTTGCCGGTAGATCGGAAGAGCGTCCGGTAGG
>DILW01000145.1 GCA_002425245.1 Betaproteobacteria bacterium UBA5582
ACATTGTCGTGATCCATGCCGACCTGTTTCGCGACAATGTGCTGTGGCGTGACGATGGCGAACTGGGTGGCCTGCTCGATTTCTATTTTGCCGGTGTCGACGCCTGGTTGTTCGACCTGGCGGTCGTCGCCAACGACTGGTGCCCGGACGCCGATCGGTTGGCAGCGCTGGTTGCCGGTTATGCGGGGGTCCGGCCGCTGGGCGAAGGCGAACGCATTGCCTGGCCGGCGGTTCGCCGGGCGGCGGCCCTGCGGTTCTGGCTGCTGCGCCTTGAGGCAAAGCTGGTGCCGCGGGCCGGTGACGTGGTCACGGTCAAGGATCCCGGCGATTTTCGCCGCCTGCTCGAACAAATCCGCCTTGCCCCGCAGGCGCTCCCCGGCTAGCATCGGCGCATGAGCGAAACTCCCCGATTTCCGATGGTTCCGGCGCCCTTCACGGGCGAAAGCAACGAAGTTGATGCCGGTGCCTGCTTCGACTGGCTGGCCCAGGGCTGGGCCATGTTCATTGCCCACCCGGGTATCTGGCTGGGTAGCAGCGTGCTGATGCTGGTCATCCTGCTCGGGATTTCCATCGTTCCCATCTTCGGCCAGGTGGCCGCGCACCTGCTGGTGCCCTTGTTCGGTGCCGGCATGCTGCAGATCTGCCGCAGCATTGCCGACGAACGCGAGCCGCAGATCGGCGAGCTGTTTGCCGGTTTCCGCCAGCGCGCCGGGCAACTGGTGATGGTCGGTGTGTTCTTTGCCATCGGTGTGTTCGGCATTGCCCTGGTCGCTTTCCTGCTGATCAGCGGCGGTGTGCTCGGCGGTGCCATCACCGGCCGGGTTGGCGGCATCGGCGTGGCTTTTGGTGGTTTCCTGCTGGCCGTCCTGCTGGTGCTGCTGCTGTCGGTGCCGATCATCATGGCCACCTGGTTTGCGCCGGCGCTGGTCTATTTTCACGGCATGCAGCCGTTGGCGGCGATGAAGGCCAGTTTCGCCGCCGGTGCCAAGAACTGGCTGGTGATGATCATTTTCGGGATTTTCCTGGTCGTTGCCGGCTTCTTTGCCATGTTGCCGATCGGGCTGGGGCTCCTGCTCCTGCTGCCGATCTTCTCGGCCGCGGTTTACGCGTCCTATCGCGACATCTTTGTCGGTGCCTGAGCGATGCGAGCACAAAATCTTCCGGCGCTGGCCGGCTGGCAGTGGGTTCGCGGCGGCTTTGCAATTTACCGGCGCAACCCGCCGGTGCTTGCCATCCTGGTCATCTGCTACTGGTTCGTCGTGGTTTTCCTCAATCTGTTTCCGATCATCGGCGCGCTTGCCGCATCGGCGGTCGTACCTGGTCTCTCGGTCGGCTTGATGCAGGCGGCGCGCAACGTCGAACGCGGGCAGTCAGCCAGCATCCAGACCTTGCTCGATGGCTTTCGCGACAACCGACGTACCCTGCTTACCCTTGGTGTGCTCTATCTGCTGGCGACGCTGGCCGTGCTCGGCCTGTCCACGATTGCCGACGGCGGCGACCTGCTGCGCTTCATGCTGGCCAACAGCCGGGCCGAACGCGCCTTGATGGAAGAAGCCGATTTCACTTATTCGGCCTTGCTGGTGGCGATCTTCATGGTGCCGGTGTTGATGGCCTGGTGGTTCGCTCCGGTGCTGGCGGCCTGGCATCGGCAGCCCCTGGGCAAGGCGCTGTTTTTCAGCTTCATCGCCTGCGCGATGAACTGGCGGCCGTTCCTGGTCTATGGCGTCGGCCTGTTGCTGGTGGCGGTGGTCCTGCCCGGTCTGGTGCTCGGCCTGCTGCTGCTCATCCTGCCGGCGCTCCAGGGCTTTGCCACCCTGGTGGTGACCGTGGTCATGGGCCTGGTCGTCGCGCCGACTGTGTTTGCCAGTTTCTACGTCGGCTACCGGGACATCTTCGGCGTCTCCGAAATTGTCTGATCCGCTGGGGATCTTCGGCGGGACTTTCGACCCTGTGCATTACGGGCATCTTCGCCTGGCCGAGGAGTCGATGGCCCACCTCGGCCTTGGCGAGGTGCGCTGGATTCCCGCCGGCAACCCGCCACACCGGGGCCTGCCGCAGGTGACAGCGGCGCAGCGTCTGCGCATGGTGCAGATGGCGACGGCTGACAACCCGCGCTTCTCGGTCGATCCGGCCGAGGTCGACAGCCAGGCGCCGAGTTATACCGTACTGACCCTGGAGCGCTTGCGCCGGGAATTTGGTGGCGGGCGTCCGCTGGTCCTGCTGGTTGGTGCCGATGCCTTTGCCGGTCTTTCCTCCTGGCATCGGTGGATCGATATTTTTGCTTTCGCCCACGTCGCGGTATCGCACCGACCGGGTTTTCCGGTCGAGGTCTCCAGCCTGCCGCCGGCCTTGGCCGAGCAATTCCGGCAGCGCCGTCTGCTTGCCGTCGATGCCCTGAAAACTGCGCCAGCCGGTGGCATCGTTTCCTTCGCCATGACCCAGCTGGCGATTTCGGCGACGCAGATACGGCTGTTGATCGCCAATGGAAAATCCGCGCGTTATTTGCTGCCGGACGCCGTTCTCGACTATATTTCGTCCCATTCCCTTTACAGAAACCCCTGATGGACATACGCAAGCTGCAAAAGATCGTCGTTTCCGCCCTTGAAGACATCAAGGGCAAGGACATCGAAGTCATCAACACCACCAAGCTGACCTCGATGTTCGACCGGGTCGTGATCGCTACCGGCGATTCCAACCGGCAGGTCAAGGCACTGGCCAACAACGTGGTCGAGAAGGTCAAGGAAGCCGGCGGCGAAATCATCTCGACCGAAGGGGAAGACGGGGGCGAATGGGTGCTGGTCGATATCGGCGACCTGGTTGTGCACGTCATGCAACCGACCGTCCGTGCCTACTACAACCTTGAGGAACTCTGGCAGGCCACCCCAGCCCAGCGCCGCAAGTTGGCGGAGCAGGCTAGCGGCGAATGAAGCTGCTGGTGGTCGCCGTCGGTCATCGCCAGCCCGGCTGGGTTGACGACGGTTGCGGCGAATACCTCAAGCGCATGCCGCGCGAGGCGGCGGCCAGCGTGATCGAGATCAAGCCCGAACCGCGCGGCTCGAAAACCCGCGAGCAACTGCTCGCCGCCGAACGCGGGCGGATCGAGGATGCCTTGCCGGCGTCCTGCCGCCTGGTCGTCCTTGACGAGAAGGGCGATGATCTGACCACCATGAAGCTGGCCCAGCGGCTCGAACACTGGATGCAGGACGGGCGCGACGTTGCCTTGCTGATCGGCGGCGCCGACGGCATCGACGAGGCGCTCAAGGCTCGTGCCGCCGAGAAGATCCGTTTGTCCAGCCTGACCCTGCCGCACGGCATGGCGCGCTTGCTGCTGTGCGAACAGTTGTACCGGGCGGTCAGCGTGTTGAAGAACCATCCTTATCACCGGGAGGGCTGATGCGTCTCTATCTTGCTTCTCGCAGCCCGCGTCGACGCGAACTGCTGCACCAGATCGGCGTCGACTTCGATACCTTGATCGGCGAAGTGGAAGTCGATGAAACTCCGCTGCCGGCCGAAATCCCGGCTGCCTACGTCGAGCGCGTGACCCGTGCCAAGGCCGCCCAGGGCTTGCACATCATCCGCGAACGTCACCTGGTCGCCCATCCGGTGCTGGCTGCCGACACCACGCTCGAATTCGACGGCGAGATCATCGGTAAACCAGTCGACGCGGCCGACGCCGAGGCCATCCTGCACCGCCTCTCCGGGCAGACGCACCGCGTTCTCACCGGCGTCGCTGTCGCCGATGCCGAGCGCTGCATCTTCATTCTCTCGGTCAGCGAAGTTTCTTTCCGTGTTCTCTCCGACGACGAGATTCGTCACTACGTCCTTTCCGGCGAGCCGATGGACAAGGCCGGCGCCTACGGCATCCAGGGGCGGGCCGGCTTGTTCGTCGCCCACATCACTGGCAGCTATACCGGCATCATGGGTCTGCCGGTGTGCGAGACCGGCGAGCTGCTCAAGCAATTCGGCTGGCGTTTCTGAACGCTCTGCGGGTTGTGCTTGCGCGCCTGCCGGTGGCTCGCTACATTGGTCCCGATAAATATAACGGAGGAGACGACCATGGGACTATTTTCGCTGTTTTCCAGCGATGCGCCGGCCGCGCGCCCGACATCCACGTCGGCGGGTCAGCCACAGAGCGGGCGCTTCGATTGCAGAACACCACCGGCCAGCTTTAGCGAGCTCGGTGTCGCTGGTGAGGGCGGGCTGCTCCTTTCCTTCGTGCCGCCGGATACGGATTTTTCGCGGGTCAGCGCTGCCTGGCAACGCCTATCAGCCAGTGGCCGCTCGGTCCTCAGCCTGTCGTCGACCGGCGCCCTGTGCGGCCAGGCCGGTGCTTCACCCTATTGCGAGATGCAGGGTACGCAGGGCAGCTGGTTGTGGCTGCCGCAGGGCCTGATCGCCCGCCACGAGGTGCATGTCGTCGATCTCCACATCAAGGACACGGCCACCGCCAGCCAGCGCGTCGCCGCCATCCGCCGCGAACTGGAGAAAATCCGGCCAGGAATTCCGCTTTCCGGCGAGCGCAGCTTTGCCCTCGTCTTCTGCGACGGGCTGTCGGCGTCCGAAGGTTTCCTGATGCAGGCCTGGTATCAGAGCGGGCACTTTCCCTGTCTGGCGATTGGCGGCTCCGCCGGCGGCAGTCTCAATTTCAGCGGTACCTACATCGGCGCCGGCGGTTCGGTGCTGCAGGGCAAGGCGGTGCTGGTCTTCTGCCAGATGGCGGAGGGCAAGTCCTTTGCACCGTTCAAGAGCCAGAACTTCGAACCGACCCAGCAGAGCTGGCTGGTCGCCGAGGCCGACCCGGTCGCCCGCACCGTAAGCTCGCTGTTTGGCAGCGATGGTCGGCCGCAGCCCATCCTCGACGTGCTCGCCGGCCACTTGCGCTGCAGCCCGGGCGATCTGGCCCGGCAACTGGAAGGCAAGACCTTCGCGGTCAAGGTCGAGGACGAGTATTTCATCCGCTCGGTGGCGGAAATCCGTAGCGACCGCATTGCCTTCTTTTGCGACCTCGAATTCGGTGATCGCCTGCACCTGCTCAAGGCCACCGATTTCATCGCCGCCACGCGCAACGACTGGCAGCAGTTCGTCAGCCGCCACGGCCGGCCAAGCGCGGTGCTGCTCAACGATTGCGTGCTGCGCCGCGTCGGCAACAGCGGGCGGCTGAGCGAGGCGCGCTTTTTCGACGACGTGCCGGCCGCCGGCTTTTCGACCTTCGGCGAAATCCTCGGTGTGCCGATCAACCAGACCCTGTCGGCGCTCGCCTTCTTCGACCAGCGCAACGAGGCGATGGCGCGTTTCCCGGTCGATTATGCGGCCTACGCCGGGCACTATGCGCAGCGCGCGCTGCATCGCTGGGCGGCGCTCAACGGCATCCAGACCGCGGTGACCGAACGTGTCGTCGATTACCAGCAGGCGATCGCCCCGCTGCTTGCCGCGCTACCCCAGCTGGAGCAAGCCACCTTGCGCCAGGCCGACACGCTGGACATCGCCCAGCGCAGCATCCGCTCGATCAGCGAGGCTGCCATCCAGACGCGCTCGGCCCAGTCCCGGCTGGGCAGCGAGCTGGACGACCTCGAACGCATCTCCCAGAGCATCAGCCAGATCACCGGCGGTATCGGTGCGATTGCCGACCAGACCAATCTGCTGGCGCTCAATGCGGC
>DILW01000107.1 GCA_002425245.1 Betaproteobacteria bacterium UBA5582
GACCTGCATGCCGCCTGGGGCCTGGCCGGCTGGGCCGGGGTGCTGCTGGCGGCGGTGGCCTACGTCGTGGTGCCGATGTTCCAGCTGACGCCGGGTTATGCGGCGCGGCCGGCGTGGCGCTTCCCGCTTTTCCTGTTCGCCGTGCTGCTCGCCTGGAGCGTTGCGCTGGCGTTCGACGCCGAATGGCCGGCGCAACTCGGCCGCCTGCTGCTTGCCGCCGGCGGTGCTGCCTTTGCGGTGCAGACCCTGCGCCTGCAGGCGCAGCGGCGGCGGGCGCGGCCCGACACCACCTTCCGTTACTGGCAGTTCGGCCTTTACGGTGCGCTGCTGGCGCTTGCCATGCTTGCTGCCGGCGCGCTGTTCCCGGCGCTCGCCGACGATCCGCGGTGGACGCCGGCCTTCGGCCTGGTCTTGCTGCTCGGCGCCTTCGTGCCGCTGATCGTCGGCATGCTGGCCAAGATCGTCCCCTTCCTGCTCTGGCTCGACCTGCAGAACCAGGGGCTGGTCGGCAAGGCCCTGCCGCCGATGAACAAGCTGCTGCCCGAGGCGCCGATGCAGCGGCAGTTCCAGGTCTTCGTCGCCGCCGCCGGGCTGGCGCTGGTCGCCGTTTTTCTGCCCGACTGGCTGAGCCGGCCGGCAGGATTGCTGCTGATTGCGGCCGCGCTCTGGCTCGCCGTCAATCTGCTGCAGGCAGCGTGGCGGCACGGCCGGCAGTTGCAACAGGCGCCGGCATGAACACCTACCTGCTGCTGCGCCACCTGCACATCAGCTGCGTCGTCCTCAGCGGCGCCGGTTT
The DNA here is from genome assembly GCA_002425245.1 of Betaproteobacteria bacterium UBA5582. Taxonomy (GTDB): domain Bacteria; phylum Pseudomonadota; class Gammaproteobacteria; order Burkholderiales; family Rhodocyclaceae; genus Azonexus. The sequence continues at coordinate 797 of DILW01000107.1, forward strand.
CCTGCTCCGCCTGTACTGGATGGCGAGTGAGTCGCCGCGCCTGCGCCAGCGCCTGACCCGCACTCTGCCGCACGTGATCGACAGCGTACTGCTCGGCAGCGCGCTGACCCTGGCGGTGTGGAGCAGCCAGTATCCCCTCGTCGACGGCTGGCTGACCGCCAAGCTGGGCGGTCTGCTCGCCTACATCGGACTGGGTACGATGGCCTTGAAGCGCGGCCGGACGCGCACCGCCCGCCTGCGCTACGGGGCGCTGGCGGTGCTTGCCTACGGCTATATCGTCGGCGTCGCGCTGACCCGCAATCCCTTCCTGCTATAACTTGCCGAGCTTGCGGTAGAGCGTGTTGCGGCTGATGCCGAGCTGGCGGGCAGCCGCCGAGACGTTGCCGTTGGCCTGGTCGAGCGCGCGCTGGGCGAGCTGGCGGCCGACTTCCTCCAGACTGCCGACCGGATTCTCCAGCGGCGCTGCTGCCCACTGGGGTTCCTGTCCCGGTGCGGTCGAGGCCAGCGGCGCCTCGAACAGCTCCTCCGGCAAGTGCGACTCATGCACCGTCGATTCGTCGTCGTCGAGCAGGGCGATAGTCACCCGGATCACGTTGAACAACTGGCGGATGTTGCCCGGCCAGGCGTAGCGTTCGATCACCTGCAGGGCGCCTTCGGTGAAGCGCACCGGGCCGCGCTGGCAGCATTCGCCAGCGGCCAGCTTGGCCACCAGCTGGCGGATGTCACTGCGTTCGCGCAGCGGCGGCAGGGTCACGCTCATGCCGTTGAGGCGGTAGTAGAGATCCTCGCGGAAGCTGCCGCGGGCGACTTCCTCGCGCAGCTTGCGGTGGGTGGCGCAGACCAGCGAGATGTCCACCTGGACCTCGCGCGTGCTGCCCAGCGGTGTGACGGCGCGTTCCTGCAGCACGCGCAGCAGCCGCGCCTGCATGCTGAGCGGCATGTCGCCGATTTCGTCGAGGAAGAGGGTGCCGCCGTGCGCCTGCTGGATCTTGCCCGGCGCGCCTTCCTTACGCGCACCGGTGAAGGCGCCGCCCTGGTAGCCGAAGAGTTCGGATTCGATCAGGCTTTCCGGGATCGACGCGCAGTTGAGGGCGACAAAGGGACGGTCGGCGCGCGGGCCGCTATTGTGGAAGGCCTTGGCAAACATCTCCTTGCCGGCGCCGGATTCGCCCTGGATCATGATCGGGATGTCGCGCCCGAGCATGCGCCGGGCGCGGTCGATGGCCAGTTGCAGGCGGGCGTCGCCGGTGTTGATGGTGTCCAGCGTCAGCGCCTGCGGTGCAGCCGGTTCGCTGCGCCGCGGGGTGGCCTGGCGGGCGGCAGCATCAACGTCGTAGACCCGGCCGGCGGTTGAACTGGCCGGCAAGCTACCGCGCAACACCAGGTTGATCGTCCGGCCGTTGACCGTGATCGTGCTGTGCCCCTGGTTGTTCTGCCGCTGGCGGTCGATCAGCGTGCCCAGATTGTGCTCGAAGACCATCGAGAAATCGCGGCGGACCGCGTCGACGCGGCGGATGCCGAGGATTTCCAGACCGTTGTAGTTGATTGCCTTGACCTGGCCGTCCGGGCTCACCGCTGCCTGGCCTTCCTTGGGGCTGCCCAGGTAGTCGGGGCGAGGGTGGAAGCAGACGATGATGTCGTTGCCGTGCGCCGACTCGAATAGCCGTTTTTCCGCCAGCGCCGTGGACAGCCGGGCCAGCCCCAGGGTGTGGCGCTGTGCCGCCCGGTAGTCGCCGGAAATATCGAGGACACCGATCAGCGCGCCGTCCGGGCCGAAGATCGGGCTGGCGCAGCAGGTCAGGAAGCCGTTGTGTTCGAGAAAATGCTCGGCGCCCAGCACTTCCACCGGGCGTTCTTCGGACAGCGCGGTGCCGATCGCGTTGGTGCCGCGCTGGTTCTCGTCCCAGGAGGCACCGGGGGCGAGGGCGACGCGGTCGGCGCGGTCGACGAAATCGGGATCGCCGACGGTGTCGAGCAGCAAGCCGTTGGCGTCGGCCAGGATGACCATGCTGCCCGAGTCGCGGATCTGCTCATAGACATGTTCCATGATCGGCCGCACTTGCTGCAGCAGGTAGCGGTTACGGAATTGCTCGCTCTTCAGTGCCACCCGGTCAAGCGACTCGACGCCCGGCAGCGCGTAGTTCTCGGTCAGCCCGAAGCGTCGGCAGCGTTCCCAGGAACGCAGGATGAGCGGGTCGATCATCCCGGCCGGCAGCTCTCCGCGTTCGAAAAATGCCTGCCGCGCCTCGCGCAGGCGTGGGCCGTGCAGGCCGGCAACGACTTGAATCTGTCCCATCTTGTCTCTCCACCGTGTCCCGTGTTCGTTCTTTGTATGTTGTTTCATAACGTAGCACTTGACCTTTTAATGAGCAATTTTTTGTGCTGCGTCGCGACTACCAAAGCAACGGCCGTGCCAGCGATCATCAGGGGCAAAACACCGGTTTTCGTTGTTTTGGGCCGATCCGGGGGCAAATTGCTGGAGCTGGCACAGGGTTTGCAGACAAGCCTTACACAAGCTGTCGTTAAGCATTCACCAAAGGAGACCCCGTGAAGCATTACACCCTTTCCCTCGGCGCCCTGGTCGCCACCCTGTGCCTGGCCACGTCCTCGCTGGTTTTTGCCCACGGCGACGTCGTGCCGCAAGCGGTCGATACCAGCGGCCTCAAGCAACTCGGCACCGACTGGCAGACCGCCAACCCCTACCGCGAAGACAAGACGGCGATCCGCATCGGCGACTCCGCCTTCAACCAGAACTGCGCGCGCTGCCACGGCCTGGGCGCGGTGTCCGGTGGTATCGCCCCCGATCTGCGTTACCTGCCGAAGGGCGACGAGGGCGACGAAGTATTCATGCAGCGCATCCGCAAGGGCGCCGTGCGCGACGGTCGCGTCTACATGCCGCCGTTCGAAGGCACCCTGTCGCAGGAAGCGATGTGGGCGATCCGCGCCTGGCTGGAGACCGTCCATGAAGAATGATCGCCGCCGCTGCCTCAAGGCGCTTGCCGCGCTACCCCTGTGCCTGGCCCTGCCGGCGGTTGCCGATGCGCTGGAGACGATCCGCCAGCGCGGTCGCCTGCGCATCGCCGTCTATAACGACTTCCCGCCTTACTCGCTGGCCGGCGGCAAGGGCATCGACGCCGACCTCGGTCGCGCCATCGCCGCCCGCCTCGGCCTCGCCGCCGAGATCGTCGGCTTCAACGCCGACGAGGACATGAGCGACGACCTGCGCAACATGGTCTGGAAAGGCCATTACCTCGGCACTCAGCCCGCCGACCTGATGCTCCACGTGCCGGTCGACGAAGGCCTGGCGCGGGCCAACGACAAGGTCCGCATCTTTGGCACCTACCACCGCGAAAGCCTGGCCGTCGCCCGCAATCCGCAGCGCGTCCCGGCGCTTGCCGGCTCCGCCGCGGTGGCGCTGGAAGTGTTCACCCGCGAGAAGATCGGCGTCGAAACCGCCACCCTGGCCGATGCCTTCCTGCTCTCCGCGCTCAACGGCCGCCTGCACGAGAACGTCGTGCACTTCACCACCGTCGCCGAAGCCGGGCGGGCATTGACTGCCGGTCAGATCGCCGCGGTCCTCGCCCCGCGCGCCGAACTGGAAGCGGCGCTGGCCGGGCAGCAGCAGGTGGTGCTGGAAAGCGCCAACTTCGCCGAACTGAAGATCGACGGCTGGCCGCTCGGCATGGCCGTCAAGGCCGAGGAAGCGGCGCTCGCCGAAGCCGTCGGCGCCGCCGTTGCCGACCTGCGCCGCGATGGCAGCATCGCCGCCATCTTCCGCCAGCACGGCATCACCTATCAAGCCAACTGAGGCCATCATGCGCGCCACCTCCTGTTTTCTCCTTGCCCTGTTCGCCGCCACCGGCGCCTCGGCCGAACCCTATGCCTACGTGCCGAACGAAAAGGGCGCCAGTGTCAGCGTTATCGACACTACCAGCGACACCGTCGTCCGCCAGTTTCCCATCGGCGAACGGCCGCGCGGCATCGCCGGCGGCAGCGGCCGGCTCTACCTGACCGACGGTAAGAGCAACAGCCTGCTGATCGTAGACAGCGCCGCCGGCAAGCTGGAACGCCGGGTCAAGGTCGGCGATTCGCCGGAAGGCGTCAGCCTCTCGCCGGACGGCAAGCTGCTCGCCGTCGCCGTCGAGGACGACAACGTGGTCACGCTGCTCAGCGCCCCGGCGGCGAAGGAGCTGGCGCGCATCAAGGTGCACGGCAAGAACCCCGAGCACGCCGTGTTCAGCCCCGACAGCCGCTGGCTCTACGTCAGCGCCGAGGACGCCGAACAGGTCGATGTGATCGACGTCGCCGCCCGCCGCCAGGTCGCCAGCATCCCGGTCGGCCTGCGTCCGCGCGGCATCGGCTTCCTGGCCGACGGCAGCCGTGCCTACGTCGCCTGCGAACTGGCCGACAAGGTTTACGCCATCGACGTCGCCACTCACAAGGTGCTGGCCGAAATTCCTGCCGGCAAGTATCCCAATGGCGTCGCCATCCATCCGGACGGCAAGCGCGTCTATATCTCCAACGGCCGCGACGGTACGGTGATGGCCATCGACGTCGCCAGCAACACGGTGACCGGCACTGTCGCCGTCGGCAAGCGGCCCTGGAACATGGCGCTGACCCCGGACGGCGGCAAGCTCTACGTCGCCAACGGGCGCTCGAACAGCGTTTCGGTGATCGATACCGGCCGCTTCGAGAAAACCGGCGACATTGCCGTCGGCGAACTGCCCTGGGGCGTCAGCATCCGATGAGCGCCGCCCGCTACACGCTGCCGGCGATCCTGCTGCACTGGGCGCAGGCGATCCTGATCGTCTGGCTGATCTGGCTCGGCTGGACGATGACCGACCTGCCCAAGGGCGCCGAACGCAGCGCCGCCTACGGCCTGCACAAATCGCTCGGCCTGCTGGCGCTGCTCCTGGTGGCGCTACGCCTCGGCTGGCGCCGCTTCCACCCGGCGCCGAACCCGCCGCTGCAAGGGCCGCCGGACAAGG
>DILW01000066.1 GCA_002425245.1 Betaproteobacteria bacterium UBA5582
GGCAACCCGCGGCCGCGGGTTGCCCTCGGCCAGGCCCTGGCCGGCATCGCCAGCGCCGCCATCGACGTTTCCGACGGCCTGCTCGCCGACCTCGGCCATATCTGCGAACGCTCCGGCTGCGCCGCCGCCGTCCGCCTGGTACAACTGCCGCAACTGCGCGACCTGGCCGGCAGCGGCGCGCACTACGACGCCGACCTGCGCCGCCTGGCGCTCGACTGCCAGCTGGCCGGTGGCGACGATTACGAACTGGCGTTCACCGTTCCCGCCGCGCTGCATACCCAACTGGGAGCCATCGCCGCCCGCCTGGAACTGCCGCTTTGGTGCATCGGCGAAATGGTCGATGGCGACGCCGGCAGCGTCACCGTTTTCGACCCGGACAACAAGCCGGTCGATATCGCGCGCAAGGGGTACGATCACTTTGGCCAGTAAACCGCCCAGCCTGCGCTTCCTGTTTGCCCACCCGGCGCACTTCTTCGCCTGTGGCTGCGGCAGTGGGCTGACCCGGCGGGCGCCGGGCACTTTCGGCACGCTGTTCGCCTGGGCCAGCTTCGTCCTGTTCCGCCCCTACTTCGGGGAAGGCCAGTTGCTGTTCCTGTTCGCCGCCGCCTACCTGGCCGGCATCTGGTTCATCAACGTCGCCGGCCGCGCCCTCGGCGACCCTGACCACGGCAGCATCGTCTGGGACGAGATCGTTCCCTTCTGGCTGGTCCTGCTGATGACGCCGCCGGGCTGGCTGTGGCAGCTGACTGCTTTCGCACTGTTCCGCTTCTTCGACATCACCAAGCCGCAACCGGCCCGCTACTTCGACGAGCACGTCAAGAACGGCTTCGGTGTCATGGCCGACGACCTGATCGCCGCCGGCTATACGCTGCTGATGCTGGCGCTGATCAAGATCGTCGTCTCCTGAAGGGCGGTCGGGGAGAAACCGGCGGGTAACTCGCCTGGCGCCGGGAAACAAAGCAGGATTCACTTGTCGAACAGGCCCATCGGGAGCCCATCGCATGCTGAAAATGCCCGCAAAAACCCTGTACATCGCTTGTCTTCTGCTCGCTACCGGCGTTGCCGTCGCCGGCCTGGCCAAGCGCAAGGCCGCGCCGGAGCAACCTTTGCCCGCCTATTGCCAGGCGGGCGGCAGCTGGCTCGCGCTGGGCGACAAGCAGCCGGTGCCGACCAGCATCACCGACGTCGTCGCCAGTGCTGCGAGCCGGGATGTGGTGCTGCTCGGCGAGCAGCACGACCAGGAAGATCACCACCGCTGGCAGTTGCAGATGCTGGCGGCCTTGTATGCGCAGCGCCCGAACATGGTGATCGGTTTCGAGATGTTCCCGCGTCGAGTGCAACCGGCTCTTGATCAGTGGGTTGCTGGAAAACTGACCGCCCAGGAATTTCTCAAACAGGCCGAATGGGACAAGGTGTGGAATTTCCCGCCCCAGCTGTACATGCCCTTGTTTGAATTTGCCCGGATCAACAAGATTCCGATGCGGGCGCTCAATGTGGACCGGGCACTGACCCGCATGGTTGCGGAGAAGGGCTGGGATCAGGTGCCGGAATCCGCCCGCGAGGGTGTCGGCCGGCCGGCCCCGGCGCTCCCCGGCTATCTCGATTTTCTGCGGTCAATTTACCAGATGCACCAGGCAAGCACGCCCGCCACGGCCGCCATGATGCCAGCGACAAGCGATACCGCCTTCAAGGCATTCGTCGATAGCCAGCTGACCTGGGACCGGGCGATGGCACAAGCCCTGAGCGAGGCGCTGATTCAGAGTGACCCGCAGCGCCGGCCACTGGTGGTCGGCATCATGGGTAGTGGCCATATTCGCCAAGGCCATGGCGTGCCGCATCAGCTCGCGCATCTGGGCGTCACCAAAATCGCCAGCTTGCTGCCGGTGGCAGCGGGGGCGGAGTGCCAGGCGCTTGAGCCGGGTCTGGCCAGCGCCGTCTATGTGATACCTGAACGGCCCCAGCCGCCGGACGAGCCACCCCGCCTTGGCATCGCCCTGACGGAAACTGCGCAGGGGCTGACGATCAATGCGGTGACCGCGGGCAGTCTGGCGGAGCAAACCGGGTTGCGCGCCGGTGACCGGATTCTTGAGATCGCCGGGCGTCCGAGCACCAGCAGCAGCGATGCGATTGCCAGCATCCGTCGCCAGCCACCCGGTACCTGGTTGCCCTTGCGCATTGCCCGGGGAGAAAGCCAGCTTGATCTGGTCGTGCGCTTCCCGCCCCGGCCATGAGCGCGCGCTGGCTGTCCCGTCTCGCCGTCTGCACTGGACTCCTGCTCGGGGTGACCGGGGCCTTCGGTGCTCCCGACCTGCGGCTCGATCTTTCGCTTGATCCGCATTCCCGGCAATTCCGGGCGCAAGCTGAATTACAGCCGGCAAGCCGGAATTTCCGTTTTCTGCTGCACGAGTCGCTGCGCGTCACCAGCGCTCGGGTCGGCGCGGAAGGGGTTGCCTTCGAGCAGCAGGGGGAACGGCTCGGCTGCCGGCAGTGGCAGATCCGGACAGTACGGCCAGGGCAAAAACTGGTGATCCGCTACGCGGGCCGCTTGCCGCCACTGGAGCGCAATCGTGACCATCGCAGCGTCATCGGCGGCATGCCGCCGATGAGCGCGCCGGAAGGCAGTTTCCTTTCGTCGGGCAGTTGCTGGTATCCGCGCCCGGCGGCGTTGTTCTCCTATCGGGTCCACCTGGCCGTGCCTCACGATCAGCGCGCCCTGGTGGCCGGCCGGCGCACCGCCGAAACCCTGCCGCAACAGCCGGGTGAGAGCTACCGGGCGAGCTTCGAATTCAATCATCCGGCTGACGGCATCGATCTGATGGCCGGGCCATGGACGGTGCGTGAAAAGGTGGTGCCGCGCGTCGGCAAATCGGCCATTTCCCTGCGTACCTACTTTCCGGCCGATCTCGATGCCGTACCCGGCCTGGCGCAAGCCTATCTCGACGACAGCCAGACCTACATCGAGCGTTACAGCCAGGCCATCGGCGACTACCCGTACAGCGAGTTCTCCATCGTCGCCAGTCCCTTGCCGACCGGTTTCGGCATGCCGACCCTGACCTACATCGGCGCCGAGGTGCTGCGCCTGCCCTTCATCCGCCAAACCTCGCTCGGCCATGAAATCCTGCATAACTCGTGGGGCAACGGCGTGTATGTCGATTTCGCGCGCGGCAACTGGTCGGAAGGGCTGACTACCTTCATGGCCGACTACGCTTACAAGGAGGACGAGTCCGCGGTTGCCGCCAGCGAGATGCGACAGGCCTGGCTGCGCGACGCGGCGGCGTTTTCCGGGCAGCCGGCGGGTTCGCTGCGCGATTTCCGCTCCCGGGCCAACGCTGTCGGGGCGCTGGTCGGCTACGGCAAATCGGCGATGCTCTTCGTCATGCTGCGCGATCGCCTGGGACCAAAGGCATTCGATCAGGGCATCCGCAATTTCTGGTCCGCGCAGCGTTTCAGGATTGCCGGCTGGGATGATCTGCAACGTGCCTTCGAAGGCGCTTCCGGGGAACAACTCGACAGCTTCTTCGCCGCCTGGCTCGACCTGAAAACCCTGCCCGATGTCGCCATTGCCGCCGCCGAGAGCCGGGCCAGCGGCAAAGGACATCAGCTCAACATCCGCTTTGCCAGAACGCCGGCCGACCTGCCCTTGCGCCTGCCAATTGAATTCAGCGCCGGTGCCCAGCGCGAAACACACTGGATCAATCTGGCCAGCGGGCAGAACAGCGCCGCGCTGACGCTTTCATTCGCCCCGCAGACCCTGCGCCTCGACCCGGAGACGCGCGTCTGGCGGCGCCTGGCACCCGGCCAGCTGCCGACGATCCTGCGCCAGTGGATCGCGGCGAGCGCGCCGCAACTGGTCATTGCCGGCAACACCCCGGCAGTCGAACAGGCGATCAGGCAGTTGGCCGGCCGCTTCTTCGAAACCTCCGCCCAGGTGCTTGAATCCGAGCGGCTGAGGTCTGCCCTGAACGGCGGCGCTCCCATCCTGCTCGCCGGCACGCATGGCGAAATCGATCAGGCACTGGCCGGTGCCGGCCTGCCCGCCCGCCCGAGTGAACTGGCCGGGCAGGGCAGCGCTCAGGTGTGGACCGTGCCGGGTCAGCCTTTCCGGCTGGCCGTCATCTCCGGCCAGGACGCCGCCGCCCTGAATGCCCTGCAGCGGGGGCTGCCGCACTACGGCGGGCAAAGCTGGCTGGTTTTTGAACAAGGGCGGGCCATCAACAGGGGGGTCTGGCCGGTCAGCATTCCCGAGTTTGCGGTCAGCCAAAGCGTGCGCAAGGATGCAAAATGAAGCGCCATTCCCTGTTGATCGTGCTTTTGGCCGGCTCTGGAGCGTCGGGCGGGGCTTCAGTCGGTGTTGATCGGGCCGAGCAGTCGTGGCTGTCCAGTGCCGTTCAGCTCGAACAGGCTGCCGCCGCCGGAATCGACGAAGTTTCCGGTAAAGGCCGTAACGGTGACCTGATGCGTGACCAGTACGACAGGCCCGCCTGAAGTTGGCAGTTCGGCCAGAAATTTGCGCAAGGCGGCTAGCGTAGGCTCTCGTTGATGGTCGCGGCCAAAGAAGGAGTTCAGTGCCGGCTGTGGCACCACCGGCCCGAGCCCCAACAACTGCGCGGTCTCCAGACAACGGCACCATTGGCTCGAATAGACCCTGGCCTGCCTGATGCCCGCCTTGGCCAGACGTCGGCCAAGCGAGCGGGCCTGCTCCCGACCGGCCTGGTCCAGATTGCGCTGGCTGGAACAATCGCCCAGGCGGAAGTCCTCCGGGTCGCCGGTGCCGGGGGCGTTGGCGTGACGCAGCATCAGCAGCCGCCCCGGTTTGGCGAGCTCGGCCAGATCGATTGCCTCCGCCGCCAGGCTGGAACTGGCGATCGCGCAAACCATTCCGGCGAGGATCAAGATGGCGTTCCGCATGGCTGGATATTACCGGAAGACACTCAGCAAGCGGCGCCCGGCAAGCGCCGGAGAATTCGCCACGCTCAGCGTCAGACAACCCTCTCCAGTGCTGCCGTTTTCCTGGCTGTGGTGCTTGGTCGGGTGGTCTCAGCGCACCAGTTGTGGTGCCCCGCAGCGCAGGTCGAAGGCGGTGACGTCGGCCACGCCGAGCTGGATGCCGAGCAGCGATAGAACCGGCGCCAGCAGGCTGTCGAGCACGCCGAATACCGGCGACAGCAGCGCGAGCAGGGGCGAGAGCACGTCACCGAGGCCGAGCGACAGGCCGAGCAGATTGACGTCGAGCACCAGGTCATCGGCCAGCCGGTCGAACAGGCCCGCGGTTGCCAGCCCCTCGATACGCTGGGTGTTGTCGCTGTCGAAGGGGCCATTGAAGCTGAGCCGGGCGTTGCCGGCCGGAACCTCGACCATGGCCCGGGCGGTCACCGTGACCAGACCGAGTACGTTGAGGATGGTGGCCGGACTGACGGTCGCCGGGGTGGACCGATTGCTCATCGCTCCCGGGTTGACCTCGCCGACGTAGGCGCGTGCGGTACCGCTCCTGGCGCCGATCATGACCTGGCTGTCGGCGCGCGGGTAGCGGCAGTCGATCGCTTCCAGCCAGGCGTCACCGGCGCCGGCTTCGACATACAGCGGCAGATGCACCACGCCACCGAGGAGTTCGCCCACGAGCAGGTCGAGTTTGACCCGGGCCTGGGCGCTGTGCGCCGAGGTCAGCCAGTTGCCCTGGGGGTCCTGACCAGCCGGGCCGATGGCGATGGCCGGCGCTTCGACCAGGGTCAGGGCGACATCGAGCTTGAGCAGGCCGGGCAGGTCGATGCCGAGCGCCGGCAGGTTGAGGAAGTGTTCGCCATTGGCGACCTGGGCGCTGAGGGCAATCAGCTGCATCAGGTTGATCCGCGCCTCGGCCGCCTGGTTGCCTGAGGCGAATTCGGTTTTGATCAGATCGCCCAGCTTCAGTTGCAGATTGCCGTCGGCGCGCAGGGCAAGCAGATCGAGCGTGCCGATGACGTCGGCGTCGACGCCGAGCAGGCTGTTCCGTTCAAGCGCGCGGGCAGTCAGTTCAAGCAATTGGCCGACGGTCATGTCCAGGGCCAGCAACTCCTCGACGGTACCGATGCGGGCGTGGGCATTGACCAGGTCGAGCAGACGCACCGAACTGTCAACCAGTCCCTGGAAGGCCACCGCCGAGAGATTGAGCGAGGTGTTGAGCAGGCGCCCGAGCAGGGCATTGAGCAGGATCGATTTTTCGGTATCGATGTCGGCTACTGCGGTTCCGATCGACAACGCGGCTTGATCGTCGCGCAGGGCAGTCGCGGTGGCCGTTACCTGGCGGCTGCCGAGGGCGAAGAAATAGGGTTGTTGGGCGCGGGCGGTGACCTGAACGGCGTTGTGCAGGGCCGGTGCGCCGCCGGGGAAGAACTGCCGGGCACGTGCATCGTAGCGTCCGGGAACGACTTCCAGTGCGCTGCCACTGGTGCTGTCGACAACGAAGCCGTTCTGGCTGGCTGCATCCAGTGCGATTGCCGATGCCTGTGCCGGGTCATTGACTGCCGACAGGGCGGCGTTATCGACGACTGTCTGCAGATGGCGGCGTTCGTGGAAGAGGCTGCCCAGGTCGACCGCGAGCAGGGCGGCGCCGATGGCAACACTGAGGCCGACGGCGGCCATGATGCTGATGGCCCCGCGTTGAAAGCCCGCCAGCAGGCTTGCCTCGCGCATCGCAAGCAGCCTCAGCGGGTAAGCGGCCGGGAGCTGGTTGCCGATTTTTCCTTGGCGTGATCGGCTGCCGGCTGGCTGAAACCGTCAAGGTAGCGCTGGTAGGCACGTTGGGCGACTTCGCCCTGGACGGGATGCAGGTTGCCGGCTGCCATCTGCGAGCCTTGCAGCGAGATCAAGGTATCGGTCGCGGCGCCGATCACCGTGACTTCGCCAGCCGGGGCTGGCGCCGCCTCTTGCGCCTGAGCGGCGCCGGCGAGCAGGCAGCAAGCGGCCAGCACGATCTTCTTACTGAGCATTCCTTCTCTCCTGCAAGGCCTTGTTCGCCAGGCAGGCCTTGATGTAGCCCTGCATGGCCTCGAACGACAAGGGTTTGGCGAAAACCACGATCTCTGCCGGCAGACCGCCGCGCGCCTCGATTTCGTCAGCCTCCAGGCCGCTGACGACGACGATGTTCAGGGTGGAGAGCAGCGGGTCGGCGCGCAGGACCTTGATGATTTCGAAACCGTCCACCCCCGAGAAGCGCAGGTCGGTGATCAGCAGGTCGGGCGGGCGCCGGCCGATTTCGACCAAGGCCTCGAACACGCTGGTGACGAAAGTGAATTTCGCCGGCAGGTTCCAGCCCAGCATGGTCAGACGGTAGAGGTGCAGCATGTCGCTGTCGTCTTCCAGAACCAGGATCGAGAACAGGCCTTCGTCGGCGTTTGCCGGCGGTTCCGATGGCTGGGTCGCCCCCGCCTGCTCGCCCAGGCGCTCCTTGATCAAGGCCTGGACCGAACTGAGTGGCAGGCGACGGTGGCCGCCGTCGGTCTTCCAGGCTTTGAGCACGCCAGCCTCAACCCACAGCTGTACGGTACGCAGGGAAACATGCAGCATCTCGGCCGCCTCGCGCGTGGTACAGAAAACTTCGCTTTCGTGAGGTGTATTAATTTTCTTTGGCTTGTTCATTTAGGTCGGTGCTTCTTTCCGGTTCAGAAGAAACGCGCACGGTTGGCCACGAAAACAGTATTTTATCCTTGATTTCTCATTTTCTCCGGTGTCATTGTCCGCGCAGACGTTGCGCGTCCGCACGAATGCGTTCCCGATCCGCCTGATCGAAGCCGAGGTGCTGCATCAGCTGTTCCGCCTTGTCATCACTGCCCGTCAGCAGGTGGTAGAGAGCCAGGTTGGCCACCGCCTGAGGATTGGCAGGCGCCAGCTCGACCGCCTTGTTGAGGCTCAGGCGGGCCGCCGGGTATTGCTGTTGTGTCAGTTGCAGGTAACCGAGGTCATTGAGGATGCGTACATCGATGGGGGCCAAGCGATTGGCCTGGGCGAGCAGCTCCAGCCCCTCACCGGGCGCACCGCGCCGGACTGCGATCAACCCCAGGCCGTGATAGGCGCCAGCCAGCGGCTCGCTGGCCAGCAGGCGGCGATAGAGTTCGCCCGCCCGATCCAGCTCGTCGATCTGGCGCCAGGCATCGGCGCGTTGCAGCATCGCCCGTCGGTCGTTCGGCCATTTCGTATCGAACATGTCCAGATGCGCCAGCGCCGCGTAGTGGAGGCGGCGTTGCTGGAGCGCGGCGATCAGTTCGAGGTAGAGCGCCGGGTCGTTCATTTCCTGGCGCAAGCGTTCTGCCGATGCTTCCGTCGGCGTCTCGGCCGCTTGCGGGGCGGCGAACACCGACGCCGGCAGCAGCAGGCTGGTGGCCAGCACCAGGATCGGCAAAAGCCTCATGACATTCCCTCCAGTGCCTTGAATACCGCGACGAAGCCCGGTCCGGCAGTGACGATGATGAGCGCGGGCAGCAGGAAGAGGACCATCACCACGACCATGCGGGTTGCCAGCTTGCCCACGTATTCCTGCATCTGGAAGCGTTTGCGCTCGGTCAGACGCAGCGAGAACTGGCGCAGCGGTTCCTGCACCCCGGCGCCGTAGTAGTCGGTATGGCAGATCAGCGCCACCAGTTCGCTCAGGTCGTCGACATCGAGCTGGTGCGCCATCACCTGCAATGCTTCGGCACGCGAGCGCCCACTACGGATTGCCAGCGCCACTGCCGCCAGTTCGGCGGACAGGATCGGCAGGCCGAGGCCGGGATTTTGCGCGAAGATGTTGATCGATTGCTCGAAACTGATGCCGACGCTGTGCATCATGCGCAGGAAATCGATGAACACTGGCAACTCGTCCTCCAGTTGCCGCAAACGCCTGGCCGCCAGATAGCGAAGCAGATAGCGCGGCAGCAGCCAGGCGACGATGGCCACAGCCACCACCTGCAGCCAGGCATTGCCGTCACCGCCGCCGAACAGTGCCCGGCCGGCTGCCAGCAGGACCAGGAACAGCAGCGCCGACCAGCGCAGCAACTGAAAGGTGAGCACCGAACTGGCACCGCGGAATCCGGCCTGGACCAGCAGGCGCCGGTCTTCCGAATCCTGGTCGTTCAAGCCGCTGTTCGGCAGGTGGCCGAGCAGCGACAGCAGGTTGCGCTCCAGCCCGCCCAATTCCTCTGTCTCGGCGGCGCCGGTCGGGGTGCCGCCGGTCGGGAGCAAGCGCTGCTCCAGGTGGGCGAACTGCCGCTGGCGGCGGAGTTTGCGTTGGGCATCGAGCAGGTAGGCATAAGCCAGCCAGCCGGCACCGAGCGCACCGCAAGCCACGCTGGCGGCAATCAGCCAGGGCAGGATGTCGGCGCCGTTGTTCATTTGATTCTCGACATCCGGAACAGCAGCGCCATTCCGACCAGTTGCAGCACCAGTGCGGCCAGCAGCAGCATCCGGCCGCTGGGATCGAACCACATGCCGGTCAGGTAGCGGGGGTTCGACGACAGCGTGAGCAGCCCGACCAGCACCGGCAGGGCGCTCAGGATTGCCGCGCTGGTCCGGGTTTCGGCGGTCATTGCCCGGAGTTCCTGATGACTGCGCAAACGCTCGCGCATGGTCACCGACAGCCGCTCCAGAACGGCATGCGCATTGCCGCCGTAGCGCATGCCGAGATGGAAGACCGAGGCCACGAAACCCAGCTCCCGGATTGCCTGGATGTCGGCCACCTGTAGCATGGCTTCCTCCAGCGACTGCCCGGCCTGGGTGCGCTTGACCACCTGCCGGCATACCGACTGCAGCGGATCGTCGCACTCTTCGGTGGCGTTGCGAAAGGCCAGTTCCAGGCTGCAACCGACGCTCAGGATGCGCGAGATGCTCTCGAGGAAAGCCGGCAACTGGCCGATGAGTTGTGTCCGATAACGGGCTATGCGGAACTGCAGGAAGATATAAAGCAGCAGCGGATAGATGAGAGTTGTCAGCGGCAGGGCGTAAGCCAGGCCGAGGAAGATTTCGGTCAGCAGGAACAGGGGCAGGGCGGGCAACAGCAGTGCGGCGTAGATCCGCGGCGAGCCGGTCATGCCGGCCCGTTGCAGGACGCGGTCGAAAAGCGCCGGCAACCAGCCGCCGGTCGCCGGGAATTCGGCCTGGAAAGGGCTGTTGTCCTGGCGTGCCAGGATTTCCTCGACCCGGCGCATGCCGGCCTGGCTACGCTGCCGGCGGGTGCCATCCCGGAGCAGCAGGACGGCCGCCAGCAGCAGGCAGGCGCCGGCGAGCAGAACGAGCCAGCCGGCCTCAGGCACCGGACCCCCAGGGGGTGGGTGGCGCCAGGTGCGCCAATTTGTGCAGCTGCGGCTTGCACGCGGTCACGAATACGCCGTCGCGGCCGTTAGCTGATACGTCGAAGCGGAACAGCTCCTGCATGGCCACCACCTCGTCCTGGACGTCGGTGATTTCGCTGATCGAAACCACGCGTCGGACCCCGCTGGGCAGGCGGGCCAGTTGGACGATCAGGTCGATGGCACCGGCAATCTGCCGGCGCAGGTTGAATTCGCTCCCCTGCCAGCCGCCGAAGTGGAGCAGCATTTCCAGCCGGTGGATGGATTCGCGAGGTGAGTTGGTATGGATCGTCGACATCGAGCCGTCGTGGCCGGTGTTCATCGCCTGCAGCATTTCGACGGCTTCACCGCCGCGCACCTCGCCGACGATGATGCGGTCCGGGCGCATGCGCAGGCTGTTGCGCAGCAGGTCGCGCGGGGATATTTCGGCGACGTTCTCCAGCCCGCCGGGGCGCGATTCGAGGCGCACCACGTGCTCGTGGAGCAGTTGCAGTTCGGCGGCATCCTCGATGGTGATGACCCGTTCGCCATCGGGGATGAACTGGGCCAGCATGTTCAGGAAGGAGGTCTTGCCCGAGCCGGTGCCGCCACTGATCAGAATGTTGCAGCGGGTGCGCACGGCGCGCGCCAGGAAGTCGAGCATCTCCTGGTTGAGCGTACCGTAGGCGAGCAGGTCGGAAGCCTGTAGCGGCCGAGTGCGGAATTTGCGGATCGAGACCACCGGGCCGTTCAGGGAAACCGGCGGAATGATCACGTTGAGGCGTCCGCCGTTGGGCAGACGCGCATCGACCATCGGGCTGCCTTCGTCCACCCGTCGCCCGAGCGGGGCAATCATGCGCTGGACGATGCGCATCAGGTGGCGGTTGTCGATGAAGCGGACGCGGCTGCGCTGGAGCAGGCCCTGTTTCTCGATGAATACTTCCTTGTAGCCGTTGACCAGGATGTCGGCCACCGATTCATCGTCCATCAGCTCTTGCAGGGGGCCGAGGCCGGTCAGTTCGTCGGTGAGTTCCTTGACCACCGCCTGGATGTCGTTGGCGTTGAGCGGCGCCCGGTTGCCGGCGACGAAGTCCTCGACTTCCTGAGCGACGAAACGGTGCACGACGTGTTGCGGCCAGCTGGCAAAATCGACCGCCAGTTCCTCGATGCGTTCGACCAGGCGCTGGTGGATGACGCCCTTGATGTCCTGGAACTCGTCCGACTGGCGGAAATCCCAGCGTGGATCGTTACCGAGCGTGAAATCGAAATCCATGTCGGCTCCTAGGCTTTGAACCACTCGCGCAGGCGCCCCAAGGCGCCATTCGGCGGTAGCCGGGGGGCGCCCTGGCGCCCGCATTCGCGCAGGGCCATGGCGCGCAGCACCTCGACATAGGGGTCGTTGGGGAAGAGGTCGAGCAGCAGGCGGCCCTGGTTGGCACAGGCGATCATCCGCTCGCTGCGCAGCGGCAGGTCGCCGACCCAGGGTAACTGCAGGTGCTGTGCCAGCTGCTTCGACGACATCTCGATGCGTTCGTCCATTTTTCCGGTGAGCAGGCCGATACGCTCGGTGCTCACGCCGCGTTCCTGAAAACTGCCGAGCAGCTGGCGGGCCGAGAAGATCGACGGGATGCCCTGTTCGCTGACCAGCAGCGTGCTGTCGCTGACGCCGAGGGCGTACAGCAACAGGTCGGTACCGGCGAAACCACCCAGGTCCACGACGATCAGCTTGAAATAGGACTTGAGCAGGCTGAGCAGGGTCATTGCATCAGCCGGCGCGATCTCGCGTAGCTCAGCCAGGTTCTGCGGCAGGGAAAGCAGCGACAGTCCGCTCTTGTGATGGGCGAAGGCCGTGTTGAGCAGGGCGTGATCGAGGCGGCGCAAACTGCGCACGGCATCGCAGAAGTTGAAATTGACCCGGGTGTCGAGATACAGCGCTGCGTCCCCGGTCGGGTAGCCGAAATCGAGCAGCAGCACCGGATCGTCGGGCAGGACTTCCTGCTTGACCAGGAGGGCCAGGTGCACGGCGGCGGTGGTCGCCCCGACCCCAGGCCGGGCGCCGAGCAGGCTGATCATGCGGCCACTGGCCTGGGCCGGCATCCGGGTCGACTGCTCCAGCGCCTGCTTGAGGGAGCGACAGATGATCTCCGGGCTGGCGCCCAGCTCGACGAAATCGCGAGCGCCAGCGCGCATGGCTTCGATGATCAGCTGGCTGTCGGCGCGCTGCGCGAAACCGACGATCCACAGGCGCGGATAGACCGCGAGCAGCTTGTCGGCCAGGTCAGCCGCCTGGGTGGCGCGTTCCTCGGTGAATTCAATGAAGACAGCCGAAGCGCCCATCGAACCGATCAACTGCACGAGGACGTCGCTGTTCCAGTGCAGCCAGACTGAAACGCCGAGGCGTCTGACCGCCTCGCTCAGGGTGTTGAAGCGAGCTTCCTGCTCGGTGACGACGATAAAACGTTGTTCCATCTTCGTTCTCCGCCTTACCTGGAAAAGCCGGTGTAGCGGCCGTTGAACTCATCGTCGGAAAGAAACCAGGTCCGCCAGCCCGGCTGTACATCCTTGACAAAGGATTCGCCCGGCATCGCCCCGAGTTCGGTGCCAGCGGCCAGCGGCCGGACCAGCCGCGGCGTGACGACGAACACCAGCTCCTTGTCCTCACGCGACAGGCTGACGCTCTTGAAGAAAGCTCCGAGCACCGGCATGTCGCCCAGCCCCGGCACCTTGTTCACGTTGCGCAGTACCTGCTGGCTGACCAGACCACCGATGACGAAGCTTTCACCGTGACCCAGTTCGACGCTGGTCGAGGCGCGCCGGGTGGCCAGGCTGGGGACGGCCACACCGTTGATGGTGATGCTGTTCTCGAAATCGAGGTCGCTGACTTCCGGGCTGACGGTCAGCGCGATCCGGTTCTCGCTCAGCACGGTTGGCGACACCTGCAGACGGATGCCGTAGGGCTTGTATTGGATGGTGGTCTGTCCGAGGGCTTGCGGCACCGGTACCGGGAATTCGCCGCCAGCCAGGAACTCGGCATCGCGCCCGCTTTGGGCGACCAGCGTCGGTCGCGCCAGGGTGCGCGCGAAGCCGTTGCCTTCGAGTACGCTGATCACCCCGAGCAGGTTGCGCGACGATGATCCGAGCAGGAGATTCAGCGCCTGGCTGATCGGCAGGCTGGAATCGGCGCTGATGCCAGCGTTGCTCAGCGTCGCCTGGTTCAGGGCGCCGGGCGCGTAGCTGCCGAAAGTGAAGCCCGACTTGTTGGAGAGGAAACTCAAGCCGGCCCGGTTCAACACCTTGCGGCTGAATTCGACCACCCGGACGTCAATCTGTACCTCGCCGCCGAACGGCAATTCGCTCTTGTCGAGCACTTGTCCCCGGTCGCCGCCGGCCGCTTGCATCGCCTGCTGCCGCGCCTGTGCCAGGGTCGGCAGGTCCGGCGCCGTACCCGACAGTACCATCAGGTCGCCGCTGGCGCGCAGCTTCAAACCGTCCGCCAAGGCATCGCCAGTCGCCAGCGTGGCACGGCTGACCAGAACCTGTTGCTGGCGGGCCTGCTGGTCGCCACGCAGCCAGATAAGCAGGCTGGTCGTTCCCGGCGTGTGTCCCTGGAGGATGAATTCCCGCGTCCCGGTGACCCGGATGCCGGCCACCTTTTCGTCGCCCACCGCCACCCTGACGATGGTCGATGGCATCTGCACCAGACGTTGCCCGCCGGCGTCGACACGGATCATCTCGTCGCCGGCCAGGGCCGCCAGGGCCCAGCACCACGCAGCGAGGAAGCCCAGCCAGCGTGCCGCCCTGATTCCCATCCCGTTCATGGCGCACTCCCCGCTGTCTTCGAGTGGACGTACACGCGACTCTCCTTCAAACCATGCAGCACCCGGACCGGGGTGCCCGGCGCCGTTGCTGCGGCCGGCCGTGGTCCGGTGGCAAGCGGGCCGGTCGCGGTCAACTCGCGCAGACGGTAAATTTCCGTTCCGGGAGCTGCCGCTTCGGCATCTGTTGCGGCGGGCCGCAGGGCCAGCAACAGGCGGCCTGTTTCGGCAGCCAGGGCAAGCTTGTCGACCTCGCTCAACGGCACTGCCAGCACCGCCGTCCGCGGCGTTTCGACGGTCGCCTTGATGCTGTTCTTGCGTACTGGTTCGGTGCTGCCTTCCTGGTTGCCGAAAGCCAGGATGCGCAGGTCGCTGAGCAGCAGCCTGGCGTGGGAGTCGGCAATTTCTTCGTTGTTGCGCCGGAAGCTGGCGAAGAGATCGACCCGATCGCCCGGCTGCAGCCGGTTGCCAACGGCGATCACTTCATCCACCCGGATCGCCACCGCGCGCTCGCCGGCATTCAGTTTCTGCAGCGTCGCCACTGCTGCTGCCGGCGCAATGCGTTCGGCGAGCAGGGCTTCGCCGGCGGCAATATCGACCGGCGTGCTCAGGCCGATCACGCTGGCCAGGTCGCTGTAGCTCCCCGGTGGGCGCTCGGGGAAAGCCAGCAGGCGCAGCTTGTCGGCAGTCAGGGTCTGGCCCGCGGCAATACGCTGGTGAGCGACGACCACCATGTGGGTGACCGGTTGTTCCGGCACCATTTCCTTGCTCAGCGTCCAGGCATAGACAGCCAGCGCCAGCGCGATGACGACCAGCAGGATGGCAACCAGCCTTTGTGTTCTTCCCACTTTTCTTAACCTCCCCGCTGCCTGGCAACGGTCAATACACTGCGTCCAGCTGCACCGTCGCCTGCCCACTCAGTTGCGTCGGCAATACGATGCCCAGTGCCGGTAGCGCGGGCAGTAACGGATTCGCAGCATAGTCATAGCTCAGCTTCACGTTCAGGCAGACGTAAGGCGTCGCCGCACAATTCTCGGCGCTGACCTCCGGCACCGGTGCCCGGGTCCCCAGCCAGGCCACGCTTTCGCCCGCCACGACACCGGCCAGCGTCATCCGTTCCGGGAGACCGCCGACGTCGCGTACCGCCGCCCGCGCCCCTTCGTTGGCCGCCTGCAGCAGCGAGTGCTTCATGGCGAAAATCATTCCGTAGGCGACGATGCCGTACAGGAGCATGAAGAACAGCACGAACACCAGAGCGAACTCGATCACCACCGCCCCCTGTTGCTGCCGGCGGCTCATGGCCGGATGCCCGCCAGGGAGGCCGGCGTGCCGAGCCAGACCAGTCCGACCATGGCCAGCGCCAGGCAGGCACCATACGGCAGTCGGGTGGACAGGCGGGGGGCGGTCCCCGGCGCCGACAGCAATTGCCGGAACAGCCTTGGCAACAGCCGTTGCCCCAAGGCGAGCCCGCCGGCCAGCAGCGAACCGAAAACGAAGGTCGCCAGTAGTACGTCGATCCCACCCAACCATCCGATCACCGCCATCAACTTGACGTCGCCAGCACCCATCCAGCCACCCATATAGAACGGGAAGAAGCCCACCAGCCCGAGGGCCAGCGCCAGCCCTCCGGTACCCAGACTGTGTCCCAGCGGCAGGCTGCCAGTGAGCAGGTAGGCGCCCAGGCCGAACAGCCAGCCGAGCAACAGCCCGATGTTGGGCAGGCGCCGATGCCGCAGATCCTGGCCGGCGAGCAGCAAGGCCCAACAGGTGATGAGCAGGTTCACGCGCAAGCAACGGAAACATCCTGGTCCGCTGTTTGCGGATCAGGGCAGGGCGTCGCGAATTGCCTCGAACACTGCCTTCAGCTTGTCACCGACATCGCCGACAGCAAGGATGATCGCCACTGCGATCAGGGCGGCGATCAGGCCGTACTCGACTGCCGTGGCGCCTTCTTCATCGCGTAAGAACTTCTTGATCGAATCCCACATGAAACACCCAGCCTTTTTCAAAAAATATGAATTAATTGTTTAGTTCAATTATGTCACCGAGAAATGCAATGTCAATCTGACAAACACGAACGCACTTCGTCGAGCAGGGCGAGCGGGCTGAAGGGCTTGACCACGTAACGGTCGGCCAGGGCCTGGCGTCCCGCCTCGATATCCCCGGTCTGCCCGCGCGCGCTGACCATGACCACCTTGATCGCCCGCGTCAGCGGGTCCTGCTTGATTGCCCGGCATACCTGGTAACCATCGACGCCACCGGGCAGCATCACGTCGAGCAGCAGCAGGTCGGGCTTGAAACTGCGCACCGCCGCCAGCGCCGCCATGCCGTCGGCCAGTTCCATGAACTCCGGCTGCAGCGGTTCCAGGGCAAGGCGCACGAGCAGGCGGAGGTCGCTCTGGTCTTCGACGATGAGCACGCGCAAGGGCTTCATTCTTGTCCTTCAACAATCGCCGAGTGCTCGCGCACCACCGGCAGCCAAAGGGTGACGGTGGTGCCCTGGCCCGGCTCGCTGATCACCTCGACGTCGCCACCAAAAATCTTCATGTACTCGTTAACCAGTGACATGCCCAGACCGGTGCCCGGAATCTTGCCGCTGCTGTCGGCGCGGTAGAAGCGCTCGAAAATCCGTCGCACCTGCTCCGGTGTCATGCCGATGCCCTCGTCGGTGACGCGTACTCCCAGCATCTCGGCCGCGCCCTCGCCCCGGGATGCCGCCGACAGACGGATGGTGCCGCCATCGGGCGAGTATTTGACGGCGTTGCTCAGCAGATTGATCACGCATTGCTGGAACTTCTCGCCATCAACCCTGACCTTGGCCAGTTTCTTCGGCCAGTCGAATTCCAGCTTGTGGGTGGTTGCCGGAATGTACTGGGAGGCGACCGCGTTGAGCACCACCGGGGTCGGGTCCTGTACCGCCATTTTGAAGCTCTTGCCGCCCCTGGCCTCGATTCGCGACAAGTCCAGCAGTTCGTTCACCAGGTTGATCAGGTTCCGGGTCTGGCGGTGGATACGCTCCAGCAGGTCGCGCTGCATCGCCGGCTCGAACTCGCGCGACAACAGCATCTCGGAAAAGCCGAAGATGCTCGACATCGGCGTGCGCAATTCGTGTGCCGCGGTAGACAGGAAGTCGCTCTTCATCTGGTCCACCTCGCTTTCCCGGGTGATGTCGCGCAGGTAGAGCACCCGCCCGCGCACGCCGCCGCCGTCGTCGGGCAGGCCCCGCAGCAGCCAGCGGATGACCAC
>DILW01000067.1 GCA_002425245.1 Betaproteobacteria bacterium UBA5582
CATGCTGATCGCACTCGCCGCCTACGCCGGCGGCCTCGGCGCCCTCGCCACCATTGGCCGCAAGCCGCGCCTGACCGGCATCTTCTACGGCCTGGCGATTGCCGCCTGCGTGCTCGGCGCCGGCATCGCGCCGACCCTGCCGCTGCTCGCCATCGCCCCGCTCGCCTGGTGGCTGTCGCCCAACCGGCGAATGGCAGCGCAGACCCTGCTGCTCGGCCTGTTCATCGCCACCATGCTTGCCTTGCCCTGGCCCCTGGCCCTGTGGGCACAACAGCCACTCCGCCTGGAAGCCTGGCTACTGACCGAACTGGCCCCCCTGAAAACACCGTTCTCGGCCGGTGGCCTCGGCCAGTTCCTGGCCATGCTGCCCTGGTTCGCCTTCCCGGCGCTGCCGCTGGCTGCCTGGACCCTGTGGTCGAGGCGTAGCCTGTGGCGGGCACCGGCCCAGTTGCTGCCGCTCGCCTTCCTGTTGCTGACCCTGCTCCTGCTGGCCTGGGCCTACCGCCCGCGCGAAATCCCCGCCCTGCTGCTGCTGCCATCGATCGCCCTGCTCGCCACCCCGGGGGCACTGAGCCTGCGCCGGGGCGCCGCCAACGCCTTCGACTGGTTCGCGATGAGCGTATTCAGCTTCCTGGCGCTCCTGGTATGGACCAGCTGGATGGCGATGATCCTGGGTTTCCCGGCCCGCCTGGCACAACGCGTGGTCGAGCTGCGCCCCGGCTTCACCGCCTCGCTCGATCTGCTCGGGCTGTGCATCGGCATCGGCGCCACCGTCTGGTGGATCTGGCTGATGCTCAGCGCACCGCGTTCTCCCTACCGCAGCCTGACTCACTGGACCCTGGGCTTCACCACCTGGTGGCTGATGGCCACGGCACTGATCCTGCCCTGGTTCGATTACGGGAAAAGCTACCGGCCGGTGGCCGAAGCGGTTGCCGGCAAGCTGCCGGCGAACAAGAACTGTCTTGCCGAGCGCCGGCTGAACCCGGCCCAGCGCGCCTCGTTCTCGTATTTCGTCGACCTCAATCCGGTCGACTTCGCCAGCCCGGCCGCCAACGCCTGCGACTGGCTGCTGGTCGTCGGCAGCTCGACCTGCCAGCTGGCAGCGCCGGATGCCGGCTGGTCGCTGGTGTGGCAGGGCAACCGGCCGGGCGAGCGGCGGGAGAAGTTCCGTCTCTACCGCCGCCAGGCAGCACTCAGTTCGCCGACTTGATCAGGAAGTGCTCGCGGTAGTACTTGAGTTCGTCGATCGACTCGTGGATGTCGGCCAAAGCCGTATGCCGGCCCTTCTTCTTGAAACCCTTGTAGATTTCGGGCTGCCAGCGCTTGCATAGCTCCTTGAGGGTGCTCACGTCGAGGTTGCGGTAATGGAAATAGGCTTCCAGGGTCGGCATGTATCGGGCCATGAAGCGGCGGTCCTGGCCGATCGAGTTGCCGCACATCGGCGAGTGGCCCTTGCCCGAGTACTTGCGCAAAAACTCCAGGGCCTCGGCCTCGATCGCCGCCTCGTCCATGGTCGAGGCGCGGACCTTGTCGATCAGCCCGGAACGGCCGTGCGTCTTCTGGTTCCATTCGTCCATGGCAGCCAGGGCCTCGTCGCTCTGATGCACGACCCAGGACGGCGATTCGGCGACCATTTCAAGCTCCGAATTGGTCACCACGAAAGCCATCTCGATGATACGGTCGCCGTCCGGATTCAAACCGGTCATTTCCATGTCCACCCAGACGAGGTTGTTTGCATTGCCTGCCATATAATTGCCCGAAATCGAAAACCGCCATTTTCTCACAGCTTCCCCGACATCCGTCCGTGACCGAAAATTTCAGCCTGCTGTTCATCTGCGCCTTCGCCCTCACCCTGGTCATCCGCCTGTGGCTGAAGCAGCGTCACATCCGCCACGTCGCGGCCCATCGGGCAGCGGTGCCGGCCGCTTTCGCCGGCCGCATCAGCCTCGCTTCGCATGAGAAGGCAGCAAGCTACACCATTGATCGCAGCCGTGCCGCGATCCTGGCCATCGTCATCGACGCCGCACTCCTGCTCGCCCTGACCCTGGGCGGCGGCCTGAACTGGCTGCACACGCTCTGGTCGGCCAGACTCGACGGCATCACCTACGGCCTGGCGATGATCTTCAGCGTGATGCTGATCTCGGCGCTGATCGACCTGCCGCTGTCGTTCTACAACCAGTTCGTGATCGAGGCCCGCCACGGCTTCAACCGGATGACGCCGGCGCTGTTCCTGTCCGACCTGCTCAAGCAGACCCTGCTCGGCGTCGTCATCGGCGCCCCGGTGATCGCCGTCGTCCTCTGGCTGATGAGCGCCATGGGGAGCGCCTGGTGGCTGTGGGTATGGCTGTTCTGGAGCGCCTTCAACCTGTTGCTGCTATTCGCCTATCCGACCTGGATCGCGCCGCTGTTCAACAAGTTCACCCCCTTGCCCGAGGGCGAGATGAAGACCCGCATCGAAGCGCTGCTCAAGCGCTGCGGTTTTCGCAGCAACGGCCTGTTCGTGATGGACGGCTCGAAGCGCTCCAGCCACGGCAACGCCTATTTCACCGGTTTCGGCGACAACAAGCGCATCGTCTTCTTCGACACCCTGCTCGAACGCCTGACGCCGGCCGAGATCGAAGCCGTGCTCGCCCACGAGCTGGGACATTTCCGCAAGCATCACGTGATCCAGCGCATCATCCTCATGTTCGCCGGCTCCCTGCTCTTTCTCTGGCTGCTCGGCCAGTTGATCGATGCCCCCTGGTTCTACGCCGGGCTGGGTGTGCCGGCGCAGAGCACGGCGCTGGCGCTGATCCTGTTCTTCCTGGCGGTGCCGGTTTTCCTGTTCCCGCTGACGCCGTTATCGAGCCGACTGTCGCGCAAGCATGAATTCGAAGCCGATGCCTACGCCGCCGAACACGCCTCGGGAACCGATCTGGCCAGTGCGCTGGTCAAACTCTACGACGACAACGCCGCCACCCTGACCCCGGACCCGCTACACTCGCTGTTCCACGATTCCCACCCGTCGGCCGCCCAGCGCATCGGGCGACTGCAACTCCAGGAGACACGCGCATGAAAACGACTAGCCCGATTCTGGCCGCCGCCCTGCTGTCCTTTCCGGTCTTCGCCGCCGACCCGTGGGGTAACGCCGACGCCAAGGCCGGCAAGGTCAGGCACGACGCCCAGTGCGCCGCCTGCCACATCCGCATGTATGGCGGCGACGGCAGCAAGATCTACACGCGCGAGGGACGCATGCTGTCGACCAAGCTCGACATCCTGCAACGCACCGCCGCCTGCAATGCCCAGATGAACACCGGCTGGTTTCCGGAAGAGGAAGCGGAAGTTGCTGCCTACCTGAACCAGACCTACTACCACTTCAAGGACTGATGCGCGGCCGGGTCGTCGCCGCCCACGGTCGGCAATACATCGTCGAGACCGGGGACGGCGCACGCCTGCCCTGTTTTCCCCGCGGCAAGAAAAGCGAGGTCGCCTGTGGCGACGAAGTCGAATTCGCCCGCAGCTCGTCCGATCAGGGGGTCATCGAGAAGATCGAGCCGCGGCGCAGCCTGCTCTACCGCTCCAACGAATTCCGGCAGAAACTGATCGCCGCCAACGTCGACCAACTGGTCATCGTCGTCGCCAGCGAGCCGGCGTTTTCCGACGATCTGGTGACACGCGCCCTGATTGCCGCCGAGAGTCAGGACATCGAAGTCCTGATCGTGCTCAACAAATGCGACCTGAGCGAACGGCTGGCCGACGCCCGGCGCCAGACCGACGTCTTCTCGGCGCTTGGCTATCGCGTGCTCGAACTCTCGGCCCTTCAACACGCCGAGGCGCTGCGCCCGCAACTGCAAGGGCGGACCAGCGTCCTGGTCGGTCAATCGGGGATGGGCAAGTCCACGCTGGTCAATGCCCTGCTGCCGGAAGCCCGCGCCGCCACCCGCGAAATCTCGCTGGCGCTCGATTCCGGCAAGCACACGACGACCCACGCCACGCTCTACCACCTGGATGCCGACAGCCACCTGATCGACTCGCCCGGACTGCAGGAATTCGGCCTCGGCCACCTCGACCGTGGCGAAATCGAATACGCCTTCCGCGAATTCCGCCCTTATCTGGGCCAGTGTCGCTTCCGCGACTGCCGGCACGACCGCGAACCCGACTGCGCCCTGCGTCCGGCAGTCGCTGACGGCAGCGTGTCCAAAAGCCGCTTCGCCAGCTACCGCCGCCTGGTTGGCCTCGATCCCACTGACTGAATTTCTGGCATTCCGACCAAAGTGCAGTAGCCATACGCTGCTGCACAGGCCATAATCCATCCACTGATATGCAGGGCTGGAGAATCAAAATTCAGGCGCAGCCAACCATCCTGATCGTCGACGACGTTCCCGAGAACCTCAGCGTCCTGGGCGAATTGTTGCAGTCGAACTACCGCGTGCGCGCCGCCAACTCCGGACCGCGCGCGCTGCAGATCGCCAACGCCGTCCCGCCGCCCGACCTGATCCTGCTCGACGTGATGATGCCGGACATGGACGGCTACGACGTTCTTGCCGAATTACGCAAGCAACCGGCAACGCGCGACATTCCGGTGATCTTCGTCACCGCCATGGACGGCACCGAAGACGAGGAACACGGCCTCGACTGCGGCGCGGTCGATTACATCACCAAGCCGATCCGGCCGGCCATCGTGCTCGCCCGGGTACGCGCCCAACTCGAACTCAAGCGGGCCCGCGACCTGCTCAGCGACCAGAACGCCTATCTGGAGCAGGAAGTCGCCCGGCGGATGGCGGAAAACCAGCTGATCCAGGAAGTCAGCATCCACGCCCTGGCCCACCTGGCGGAAACCCGTGACCCGGAAACCGGCAATCACCTGCGCCGTACCCAGGAGTATGTCCGCACCCTGGCCAACAGCCTGCGTCACCACCCGCGCTTCGCGCCCTACCTCGAACACCGCACCGTCGACGCCCTGGCCCAGTCGGCCCCGCTGCACGACATCGGCAAGGTCGGTATTCCCGACCACATCCTGCTCAAACCCGGCAAGCTGACGCCAGAGGAGTGGGAGATCATGAAAACTCATGCCGAAATCGGCGCCCAGGCTATCGCCCAGGCCGAAGCCGATTCGACCCGCCCGGTCGAGTTCCTGCGCATTGCCCAGGAGATCGCCCGCTGCCATCATGAAAAGTGGGACGGCAGTGGCTACCCCGGCGGCCTGGCCGGCGAACAGATTCCTGTCTCGGCGCGCCTGATGGCCCTGGCCGACGTCTTCGATGCGTTGATCTGCGCCCGTGTCTATAAGCCGGCGATGCCGATGGACGAAGCCTACCGGATCATCGTTGCCGGCAGCGGCAGCCACTTCGACCCCGATGTGGTTGATGCCTTCATCCGCGAATTCGAAACATTCAAACGCATCGCCCACGCCTACGCCGAATGACCCAGTCGCCTGAACCAGCCGTTGGTCCGCTGCAGAGGTATGCCCGCGCCATCCGCAAAACCGTTTTCTGGTACGTGGCTTTCGGGGCTGCCTGGATCTTGTTCAGTGACCTTGCCGTCAGCTGGCTGATTCCGGACGTCGAGGAACGAACCCTGTTCAACCTGCTCAAGGGCTGGCTGTTCATCGCCATCACCGCTGCCTTCTTGCTGCTGCTGATGCGCCGGCACTTTGGCAGGCTTGCCGAGGCCCATGCCGAACTGCAGGTCGCCGAGGCCAACGAGCACAGCATGCTGCAGGCACTCAAGGAAGAAAGCGAGGCGCTCACCCGCTACGCGGTGGCCTTCCAGGCCGCGCCGGTAGCCGCCTGCATCACCCGGCTGGAGGATGGACGCCTGGTCGACGTCAATGAGCGCATGCTTGAGGAATACCAGTGGGAGCGCGAGCAGTTGCTCGGCAAGACGACACTGGAAGCCGGTCTTTGGGAGAACCCGGAAGACCGGAAACGGATGCAGGAAATCCTGATGCGTGACGGCAGGATCGTCAATTTTGAAAGCGTTGGCCGCGGTGCCAGCGGCCAGAGACGCGACATCAGCATTTCTGCCGAAGTCATCCATTTCGACGGCACACGCTACCTGATCGTCTTCATCGCCAACATAACCCAACGTCTGGCCGACCAGCGTGCGCTGATCGAACGCGAGGAAAAACAGCGCCAGGCGAACCAGGAACTGGAACGTTACCGGCTGCACCTGGAAGAACTGGTCGCCGAACGCACGCGCGAACTGGCCAGTGCCCGCGATGCGGCCGAGGAAGCCAACCGGGCAAAGAGCGCCTTCCTGGCCAACATGAGTCACGAGATCCGCACGCCGATGAACGCGATCATCGGCCTCACCCACCTGTGCACCCGGCAAACCAGCGATTCCGGCCTGCTCGACCGCCTGGGCAAGGTGCAGGACGCCGCCCACCACCTGCTGGCGATCATCAACCAGATTCTCGACATTTCCAAGATCGAGGCCGGCAAGCTGATCCTCGCCCCCAACGACTTCCGGCTGCAGCAGATCATCGAGAACACCTCGGCGCTGATCGTCGACCGGGTACGCTCGCGCGGCCTGCAGTTCTCCATCCGGATCGACCCGGCACTGCCCGAAGTCCTGCACGGCGACCCCCTGCGCCTCGGCCAGATCATGCTCAATTTCCTCACCAATGCCGCCAAGTTCACCGAGCACGGCAGCATCGCCATCGACGTCGACCTGCTGACCCACGACGACAGCGGCTTGCTGGTCCGCTTCGCCGTTCGCGATACCGGCATCGGTATTCCCCCCGAACAACAGCAACGCCTGTTCGAGGCCTTCGAACAAGCCGACGATTCGACCACCCGGCGCTATGGCGGCACCGGCCTGGGCCTGGCCATCGCCCGCCACCTGGCAGAGTTGATGGGCGGCGAAACCGGGGTGGACAGCACGCCAGGCGTCGGCAGTACTTTCTGGTTCACCGCCCGGCTGCAGGTTGGCAACACCCCGGCAAGCGGTGCACCGAGCAGCACGGCAACGGCGGAGACGCACTTGCGTCAGCTGCGGCAGGCACCGCACATCCTGCTGGTCGAGGACAATCCCATCAACCAGGAGGTTGCCCGCGAACTGCTTGAGGATGTCGGTTTCACCATCGATGTCGCCGCCAATGGCATCGAAGCCATCGAGCTCTCGCTGGCCGGAAACTACGACCTGATCCTGATGGACATGCAGATGCCGATCATGGACGGTCTGGAAGCCACGCGCCGGCTGCGCGCCGATGGCTGCATCACGCCGATCCTGGCGATGACCGCCAATGCCTTCGGCGAAGATCGCAAGCGCTGCATTGACGCAGGAATGAACGACCACATCGCCAAGCCGGTCAACCCGGACAACCTTTATGCCTCGATCGCCAAGTGGTTGCCCGAACAGAACTGCGCCCCTCAGGCACCGGCAATATCGACTGCCGAGCTGGAACGGGCCCGACTGGCGGCCGCCAGCTGGGTGGACATGGATCAGGCCATGCGTGCCGTGCGCGACAACCTCGACAGCTACCAGCGGCTGCTGCACA
The DNA here is from genome assembly GCA_002425245.1 of Betaproteobacteria bacterium UBA5582. Lineage (GTDB taxonomy): Bacteria > Pseudomonadota > Gammaproteobacteria > Burkholderiales > Rhodocyclaceae > Azonexus. Next base: position 7,481 of record DILW01000067.1, read on the forward strand.
GCTTCGTCCAGGGCCACGGCGACGACGGACAAATCCTTGCCGCAGCTCGTCGGGACAATCACCAGGCGGCTAGAGAACTGGCACACAACCTCAAGGGCGTTGCCGGCACGCTCGGACTCAAGCACATTCACGCTGCCGCCTGCGCCCTGAATGACGCCCTGCGCCCCAACGCCGCACCAGTCGATACCGCACCGTTGTTCGACGGACTCGCCGAGGCCCTGCACAGCACCCTCGAAGGCATCCGGCATTACCTCCAGGCCAATCCGCCCGCTCCATGAACTACCGGGACATCCAGCTCGAATTCGCCCTGGCAGCTGCTGCTGCCGGCACCTGGGAGTACCACCCGGAGAACGACCGTTTCGTCTGCGGCGACCGCCTGCACGCCCTTTTCGGCGAATCGCCGCAAGCCTTGCCGGCAACGCTGGCACAGTGGCGCAAACGGATTCATCCCGACGACCGGCCCAGCCACGAAAGAGCCGTCGCCGCCCTGCTCGCCGGTGAAATCGGACAATCCCGCCTGGAATACCGCATCAGCCATGCCATCGGCTGGTTATCGGTCGAGGAGCACAGCAGCGTGTGCGAACGCGCGGCCGACGGCCGGGCAACAATGCTCTGCGGCATACTGGCCGATGTCAGCCGGCGTGACCAGCTTGAGCTGAGCCGCCGCTATCGCGAGGAACTCGAACAGCTGGTTGCGCAGCGCACGGACCAGTTGCAACGGGCCAAGGAAGAGGCGGAATCCGCCAGTCGGGCAAAGAGCAGTTTCCTGGCCAACATGAGCCACGAAATCCGCACGCCGATGAACGCCATCCTCGGGCTCACCCATCTGCTCCAGCGCGATCACGATGACGAAAGGCTGGGCCGCATTGCCGATGCCGCCAACCAGTTGATGCAACTGCTCAACGACATCCTCGACCTGTCGCGCCTGGAAGCTGGCAACCTGAACCCCAGCCGGCTCGAATTCGCGGTGGCCGACCTGCTCGAAGAATCCAGCCAGCCCCATGCCGAACGGGCACGCGGCAAGGGGCTGGAATTCAGCTTGCGGATCGCCCCGGAGGTCCCCGGGCAACTTGCTGGCGACCCCGGTCACATCAAACAGATACTGCAGCAGCTCTTGTCCAACGCGGTCAAATTCACCGATTGCGGCAGCATCGCCCTGGCGGCCGACATCGTCTCCGCTGGCGACGACGGGCTGGAGCTGCAATTGGCGGTGCGTGACACCGGCATCGGCATTCCCCGGGAACTGCAAGCGCGTTTGTTCAATCCCTTCACCCAGATTGACAGCTCGACTACCCGCCGGCATGGCGGCGTCGGGCTGGGGCTGGTCATCTGCCGGCGCCTGGCCGAGCTGATGGGCGGCAGCGTCGGGGTCAACAGCACCCCGGGCGAGGGTAGCGAATTCTGGGTCAGACTGAAGCTCGGCCGCGTCGGCGGCAGCGTCGGCGCGGTGGCGCCCCCCGTTGCCGGTGACGACGAAGCCAGCCAGATGGCCCGGCTGGCACGCATTCCCGGCCTGGATTTCAAGGCCGGGCTGCATGCGGTGCGCGGCAAACTGGGCATTTACCGCCGGTTGCTCGACACCCTGGCCGACACCCATGTCGGCGATTTCGAACGCATGCGCCAACTGCTCGCTGCGGGCGAACGCGAGGAAGCCCGCCGGCTCGCCCCCCCCCCCCCCCC
>DILW01000011.1 GCA_002425245.1 Betaproteobacteria bacterium UBA5582
GACGACGGCGACCTTCACCCGCTCAGCCCTTGATCCAGGTCTTCGCTGCCAGCCACAGCTTGCGCGTTGCCGGCAGCGAAATGCGCTGGTGCAGCACCTGGAAGTTCTCGCCGCGGATTTCTTCGAGCAGGGTGCGGTAGATTGCCGCCATGATCAGGCCGGGGCGCTGGTTCTTGCGGTCGACCGCCGGCAGCAGGGCGAATGCCTGTTCGTAGTAGCGCTGCGCGCGTTCGTACTGGAACTGCATCAGCGCCGTGAAGTTGTCCGAATATCTGGCGTTGAGGATGTCGGCGGCGGGCACGTTGAACTGCTTGAGTTCGTCCATCGGCAGGTAGATGCGGCCGCGCCGCGCGTCTTCGCCGACGTCTCGGATGATGTTGGTGAGCTGGAAGGCCATGCCCAGGTCGTGCGCGTATTTCTGCGTCTGCCGGTCCTGGTAGCCGAAGATCTCGGCGGCGAGCAGGCCGACGACGCTGGCGACGCGGTAGCAGTAGAGCGACAGCCCCTTGAAGTCGAGGTAGCGCGACTGCTGCAGATCCATCTCCATGCCGTCGATGATTTCCAGCAACTGCTCGCTCGGCAGGTTGATGCCGGGGGCGACCGCCTGCAGCGCCAGGCCGACCGGGTGGGTGGCCTGTTTCTCGGCGATGCGCTGCACCTCCATCCGCCACCAGACCAGCTTGGTCGAGGCGAGCGAGAGGTCGGAACATTCGTCGACGACGTCGTCGACCTCGCGGCAGAAGGCGTACAGCGCCATGATCGCCTGGCGACGTTCGGGCGGCAGGAAGAGGAAGCTGTAATAGAAGGAGGAGCCGCTCTTGGCGCACTTCTCCTGGCAGTATTGGTCGGGGCTCATGGGCTCACATTCTAATGGAACGGGCGAGCAGCACGAACCAGTCGGCCTTGCCCAGCTTGGGCCGGTGGCGGAAGACGTCGCCGCGCACGCGTGCTATGCGCTCCAGGATGCGCAGGCCGCCCTGCACGGTGAGGCGGATTTCCCAGCCGATCCGCCCGGGCAGCGCATGGACCAGCGGCGCGCCGCGCAGCATCAGGGTGCGTGCCCGGTCGATCTGGAAAGCGATCAGTTTTTCCCAAGCCTCGCCGCAGCGGCCGGCGGCGATGTCGTCCTCGCTGACGCCGAAGCGCTGCATCTCGACCTGCGGCAGGTAAATCCGGTCCTTCTGCCAGTCGATGGCGATGTCCTGCCAGAAGTTGATCAACTGCAGCGCGGTGCAGATGCAGTCGGACTGCATCAGTTGGGTGTCGCCGGTGCGCTTGAACAAGGCCAGCACCAGCCGGCCGACCGGGTTGGCCGAGCGTCGGCAGTAATCGACCAGCTCCGGGTAATCCGCATAGCGCGTCTTGACCACGTCCTGGGCGAAGGCGTCGAGCAGGTCGCGGAACAACTGGATAGGCAGGGCGTGGGCGGCGATGACTTCGGCCAGGTCGGCGAACAGCGCTGTCTGCGGCGGGGTGCCGGCGGCGATGCGGTCGAGTTCGGCCTGGTAGGCGGCCAGCTCGGCCAGGCGCTGCGCCGGCGTCGCTTCGCCCTCGTCGGCAATGTCGTCGGCGCTGCGCGCGAAGCGGTAGATCACCTCGATCGGCCGGCGCAGCGGCGCCGGCACCAGGATCGAAGCAACGGGGAAGTTCTCGTAATGGTCGACTGACATGGGCGTTATTCGTGCTCGGTGTTAGAATGCGCCCCGCTTGCCCAGGTGGCGAAATTGGTAGACGCACCAGATTTAGGTTCTGGCGTAGCAATACGTGGGGGTTCGAGTCCCTTCCTGGGCACCAGCACTTCCGACAGGAATTGCTCAAGCGGCATGCGAAAGCCCGCCGCGTTGCGGTGGCCGCCACCACCATGGCGGATGGCCAGCGCTGCGACATCGAAGTCGCCGCATGAGCGCAATGAGGCATGGACCTCGCCGTTGCCGGTCAGTTGCCATGTCAGGCCAAAGCTTCCCGATTGCTCCGCCAGCAGGTGCCCCAGTTCCGATGAAAAAAGACTGTTGGTGTTGACTGCCAATCCTTCGACTGCCACCCAGCAGCCGTCTTCGTTGCTGATCACGGCCAGCCCGTGACGGTTGGCTTGCAGGGCGTCGCTTGGTTCACCGCGCAGGCTGGCTTTGCCAACCAGCCGGCTGCCGGCCAGGCGAGTGCATTCGACGCGGAAGAAGTGTTCGATTGCCCGGCCTTGCAGCAGTATGTCGCGGTATGCCGGGCTGTGTTCATCCTCAATACTTGCGGCCAGGTGTTGCCAAGTGTCGAAATCAAAGGCTTGCAGGCGCAAGTGTCGGCAAAGCGGGCGCGTGTCGCCAAGGGAAAAGCGCCATAAATCCTGGTCCTCGATGTGGGCAAGCAATTTCGGTACGGCGTGTCCAGGATGAAAATGTTCCCATGCCAGGCGCGCGCCGGACTTTTTCATATCGAAGTGAACCCGCACGGCGCGATTGGTATCGCGATAGCTTGCCGCCTCCTGGGCTTCTTTCGTCAGCCACGCTTGCCAGGCGTGCATGGCCGAAGCGTGGTGGTCGAGCAGGGTGACCGAGTTGGCCAGACCGGCCATGCGCTGCAATGATTCCGGCGAGAAGGAAAAATCGAGGATGTAAACGTGGCGACTGCTGACTTCCTCGGCCAACCATCCTTCCCCGTGGTGAAGGGGACGGTAATCGGCAGCATTTCCCAATGCCCGCCATGCCGCCCAGGCGGCTCCGAATCCATCCAGGCAGTCGGCGTGGTAATAAACAGTGGACAACATGGTCAGTAGTGCGGCGGGATTTCGTCGCGCAAACTGCGAAACTCGTTGGGCTGCAGGCCATTGACCTGCTCACGCAGTGCGCGTACCTCATTGACCAGAAGTTCGATCTGCTGCTGCTGGCGGTAAACAATCTTGTTCAGTTCTTCGAGCTGGTCTTCATTGAAGCTGATCTTGATTTCCAGTTCGGTCAGGCGTGATTCCATGAGGTTCTTCCGTAGGGCTGGCCGCTGGCCGTTGCTTATCCTGGCGCCGCATCTGTCGTCGTTCGTGGAGCAGGGGCAGGGTCGCGCCGATCAAGGTCAGGGCGCACAAGCCAAATATCAGCCAGCCGGTATTCATGTTGAGACAGGAAAGCGTCGAAGTGGGCGCATGTTACTTCGGATCAAAATAATTGGTGTGAAATGTTGACAAATCCCTTGAGGCGTCTATAATGCGCGCTTCTTCAGGCGGTTAGCTCAGTTGGTTAGAGCGCCACGTTGACATCGTGGAGGTCGTTGGTTCGATTCCAATACCGCCTACCAAATTCCTGACGGAGTCGTTTTGATCACTTTCCGAACTTGCACTGCAGTTCAGAAACTCTAATCGAGTCGGCTTTCGTTCATCCAAAAAAAGTGCGGCTCAGCCCGCACTTTTTTTTCGTCCAGAGAATCCTGTCATGCCCGATATCAAACTTCCCGATGGTTCCATCCGTTCCTTCGAGCAGCCGGTCACCATCGCCGAGGTGGCAGCCAGCATCGGCGCCGGCCTGGCGCGTGCGGCGCTGGCCGGCAAGGTCAATGGCAAGCTGGTCGATACCTCGTACCTGATTGAAGAAAATATCGATCTGGCCATCGTCACCGATCGTGACGCCGACGGCCTGGAACTGATCCGCCACTCGACGGCACACCTCCTGGCCTACGCGGTCAAGGAACTGTTCCCGGAAGCCCAGGTGACCATCGGCCCGGTCGTCGAAAACGGCTTCTATTACGACTTCGCCTACAAGCGCCCGTTTACGCCGGAAGACCTGGCTGCCATCGAAAAGCGCATGGCGGAGCTGGCCAAGAAGGATATTCCGGTCTCGCGCGAAGTCTGGAATCGCGACGACGCGGTGAATTTCTTCCTCGGTCAGGGTGAAAAGTACAAGGCCGAGCTGATTGCCGCGATTCCCGCCGATCAGCAGGTCTCGCTCTACCGCGAGGGCGATTTCATCGACCTCTGCCGCGGCCCGCACGTGCCGTCGACCGGCAAGCTCAAGGTGTTCAAGCTGATGAAGGTGGCCGGTGCCTACTGGCGCGGCGATCATCGCAACGAACAATTGCAGCGCATCTACGGCACCGCCTGGGCGAAGAAGGAAGACCTCGACGCTTACCTGCACATGCTGGAAGAGGCGGAGAAGCGCGACCACCGTCGTCTGGGCAAGCAGTTCGACCTGTTCCACATGCAGGACGAGGCCCCGGGCCTGGTTTTCTGGCACCCCAAGGGTTGGTCAGTGTGGCAGGAAGTCGAGCAGTACATGCGCAAGGTTTACCGCGATAACGGCTACCAGGAAGTCCGCTGCCCGCAGATTCTCGACCGCTCGCTGTGGGAGAAGTCGGGGCACTGGGATCATTACAAGGACAACATGTTCACCACCTCGTCGGAAAACCGCGATTACGCGGTCAAACCGATGAACTGTCCGGGCCATGTCCAGGTGTTCAATTCCGACCTGCGTTCCTACCGCGAACTGCCGCTGCGTTACGGCGAATTCGGCTCCTGCCACCGCAACGAGCCGACCGGCGCGCTGCACGGCCTGATGCGCGTGCGCGGCTTCGTCCAGGACGACGGTCACATCTTCTGTACCGAAGACCAGATCGAGTCCGAAGTGACGGCCTTCAACGCGCTGGTCAAGAAGGTTTATGCCGATTTCGGTTTCAACGACGTTGCCGTCAAGCTGGCGCTGCGTCCGGAAGGGCGGGTCGGTTCCGACGAAGTCTGGGACAAGGCCGAGGATGCGCTGCGTCAGGGCTTGCGTGCTTCCGGTCTGGAGTGGACCGAATTGCCGGGTGAGGGCGCCTTCTACGGACCGAAGATTGAATTCCACATCAAGGACGCGATCGGTCGCTCCTGGCAGTGCGGCACCATGCAGGTCGATTTCTCGATGCCGGGCCGGCTCGGTGCTGAATACGTTGCCGGCAACGACGAGCGCAAGGTGCCGGTCATGCTGCATCGGGCCATCCTCGGTTCGCTGGAACGCTTCATTGGCATCCTGATCGAGAACTTCGCCGGTGCGCTGCCCTTGTGGCTGGCGCCGGTGCAGGCGGTGGTGCTGAATATTTCGGAAAAGCAGGCGGATTATGCCGCCGATGTTGCGCAAAAGCTGCATCGGGCGGGCTTCCGGGCCGAGGCGGATTTGCGCAACGAGAAAATTACCTATAAAATCCGCGAACATAGCTTGAACCGGTTGCCTTATCAGCTTGTCGTCGGCGACAAGGAAAAGGAAGCCGGACTGGTGGCCGTGCGTACACGCGGCGGTCAGGATCTCGGTCAAATGACGGTCGAGGCACTGATCGAGCGACTCCAAGGGGAAGTCGCGGCGCGTAGTGGCACGGCCTAATTATTGATATTTCGGGGGTTTTACCATCGCTCAGAACAAGGCCCATCGTTTAAACGATGAGATTACGGTGCCGGAGATTCGTCTCCAGGGTTTGGAAGGTGAACAGCTAGGGATCGTCAGCATCCGTTCCGCGCTGCAGATGGCCGAAGAGGCCGGTGTCGATCTGGTCGAGATCGCGCCGACGGCGAAGCCGCCGGTCTGCCGCATCATGGATTACGGCAAGTTCAAGTACCAGGAACAGAAGCGCGCACACGAAGCCAAGCTGAAGCAGAAACAGGTGCAGGTCAAGGAAATCAAGCTGCGCCCGGGTACCGACGAAAACGATTACCAGATCAAGCTCAGGAACATGACGCGTTTCCTGGAAGAAGGCGACAAGGTCAAGGTGACCCTGCGCTTCCGGGGCCGCGAAATGGCGCACCAGGAATTTGGCATGCGCCAGCTGGAACGGATCAAGGCAGACCTCGACGCCATCGGTGCGGTCGAGCAGATGCCGAAGATGGAAGGGCGCCAGATGATCATGATCATCGGGCCGGCCAAGAAGAAGTAAGTGCAGTAAAAAGCAGTTATTAGTGCTTTCGGGTAGTACAAGCGTTCCCGCCGGGAACCACCTGACGGCATGACATTAAGGAGCATCAAAATGCCCAAGATGAAGACCAAGAGCAGCGCCAAGAAGCGTTTCTCGGTCCGCGCTGGTGGTTCCATCAAGCGTGGCCAAGCCTTCAAGCGTCACATCCTGACCAAGAAGACCACCAAGGTTAAGCGTCACCTCCGCGGTGCCGCAGCGGTGAACGAGCGTGATGTCGCATCCGTTCGCGCCATGATGCCCTACGCGTAAGGAGATAGCACATGTCCCGAGTCAAACGTGGTGTAACCGCCCGCGCCCGTCACAAGAAGGTCCTGGCCCAGGCCAAGGGCTATCGCGGTCGTCGCAAGAACGTATATCGCATCGCCAAGCAGGCGGTGATGAAGGCCGGTCAGTACCAGTACCGTGACCGTCGTCAGCGCAAGCGTCAGTTCCGTTCCCTGTGGATCGCCCGTATCAATGCCGCCGCTCGTGAGCTGGGCATGAAGTACAGCACCTTCATGAACGGTCTGAAGAAGGCCAACATCGAAGTCGACCGCAAGGTCCTGGCCGATCTGGCCGTCTTCGATCAGCCGGCATTTGCCGCCCTGGCTGCGCAAGCCAAGGCCAAGCTCGGCGCCTGAGCTTAAGCTCTTGAAGAAAAAGGAGGCGCAAGCCTCCTTTTTTGTTTAAACACTGTGCAGTCACGTTGGTAGAAGTCCATGGACAATCTCGACCACATCGTCAGCGAAGCGCGCGCCGCTTTCGCCGCCATTTCCGACCCGGATGCGCTGGAGCAGGCCAAGGCCCGCTACCTGGGCAAGAGCGGACAGATCACCGAACTCCTGAAGGGCCTGGGCAAACTGCCGCCCGAGGAGAAGAAGACCGCCGGTGCAGCGATCAATGTCGTCAAGACTGCCGTCGAAGCCGCGCTCAACGAACGTCGCGAGGGTATCCGCAAGGCAGCGCTGGATGCACGCCTGGCGGAAGAGGCACTTGATGTCACGCTGCCCGGTCGCGCCGAAGCGCGCGGCGGCCTGCATCCGGTGACGCGCACGCTGGAGCGCATCGAATCGCTGTTTGCCACGATCGGTTTCGAAGTCGCCGATGGCCCGGAAATCGAGGAAGATTTCCACAATTTCACCGCGCTGAACACGCCCGAGGATCACCCGGCGCGTTCGATGCACGATACCTTCTATTTGCAGAACCCGGACGGCTCGCTCGCCGACAAGGTGCTGCTGCGCACGCACACCAGCCCGATCCAGGCGCGCTACATGCAGGCGCATGTGGCCAGGTACGGCCAGCTGGAAACCATGCCCGAGATTCGCATCATTGCGCCGGGCCGCGTCTATCGCGTCGATTCCGATGCGACCCACTCGCCGATGTTCCACCAGGTCGAAGGCCTGTGGGTTGGTGAGAACGTTTCCTTCGCCGATCTCAAGGGCGTCATCGCCGATTTCCTCAAGAGCTTCTTCGAGACCGACGACCTGACCGTGCGTTTCCGTCCGTCCTTCTTCCCGTTCACCGAACCGTCGGCCGAGATCGACGTTGCCTTCATGAGCGGCGCACTGAAGGGCCGCTGGCTGGAAATCGCCGGCTGCGGCATGGTCCATCCGAACGTGCTGAAGATTGCCGGCATCGATCCGGAAAAATACACCGGCTTCGCTTTCGGTTTCGGTCCCGACCGTCTGACCATGTTGCGCTACGGCGTCAATGACTTGCGTCTCTTCTTTGAAGGCGACCTGCGTTTCCTGAGGCAATTCGCATGAAATTCTCCGAATCCTGGCTGCGTACCCTCGTCGATCCCAAGCTGACGAGCGAACAACTCTCCCATCTGCTGACCATGGCCGGCCTCGAAGTCGAGGAACTGGACGCGGTCGCACCGGTCTTCACCAGCGTCGTCGTCGCGCAGGTGCTGGAAGTCGTCAAGCATCCCGACGCCGATCGCCTGAACGTCTGTCAGGTCGATATCGGTAGCGGTACGCCGCAGCAGATCGTTTGCGGTGCGCCCAACGTCGCCGCCGGCCTGAAAGTTCCGTGCGCGCTGCCCGGCGCCGAACTGCCCGGCGACTTCAAGATCAAGATCGCCAAGGTGCGCGGCGTCGAATCCTCCGGCATGCTCTGCTCGGCCAAGGAACTCGGCATCGCCGAGGAGGCCTCCGGCCTGCTCATCCTGCCGGCGGATGCGCCGGTGGGCCAGGCTATCCGCCAGTATCTCGACCTCGACGACCATCAGTTCGAACTCAAGCTGACGCCGAACCGCGCCGACTGCCTGTCGCTGCTCGGCATTGCGCGCGAAGTTGGCGCCATTACCGGAGCGCCGACCTGTCTGCCGGAAGTGCCGGAAGTCGCCGCCAGCATTGCCGACAGCCGTGCCATCGTGCTCGACGCACCGGCTGCCTGCCCGCTTTACTACGGCCGCATCGTCAAGGGCGTCGACGCCAAGGCGCCGACGCCGGAATGGATGAAGCGCCGCCTGGAGCGCAGCGGCATCCGCTCGATTTCCGCCCTGGTCGATATCACCAACTATGTGATGCTCGAACTCGGCCAGCCGCTGCACGCTTTCGACAACACCCGTCTGGAAGGCGCCGTGCATGCGCGCTTGGCCAAGCCGGAAGAAAAGCTGCTGCTGCTGAACGAGCAGACCATCGCCGTCGACGCCGACGTGCTGATGATCGCTGATGACGCCAAGCCGCTGGCCATGGCCGGCATCATGGGCGGCGAGGAGAGCGGCATCACGCTGGAAACCAGCGAACTATTCCTGGAATCGGCCTTCTTCGCGCCAAAGGCCATCGCCGGGCGTGCCCGCCGTTACGGTTTCGGTTCCGATGCCTCGCACCGCTTCGAACGCGGTGTCGATTTCGGCGGCACCCGCCGTGCCATCGAACGGGCCACCCAACTGATTCTGGAAATCTGTGGCGGTCAGGCCGGTCCGGTGGTCGAAGCCAAGGCCGAATTGCCGGCACGTCAGCCGGTACGCCTGCGTACCGCCCGTGCTGAAAAGGTGCTCGGCCTGCCGCTCGGTGCCGAGCGCATCGCCGGCCTGTTCAAGGGGCTGGCGCTCGACTTCGTGCAACAGGGCGACGATTTCCTGGTGACGCCGCCGTCCTGGCGCTTCGACATGGAAATCGAGGAAGACCTGATCGAGGAGATCGCTCGTCTCTACGGCTACGACAACATCCCGTCGCCGGCCCCGCGGGCGCGCATGGCCATGCTGCGTCAGCCGGAAGCACGCCGTCCGGCCTACCGCATCCGTCAGATGCTCGCCGACCGCGGTTACCAGGAAGTGGTCAATTTCGCCTTCGTCGAAACCGAATGGGAGGCCGATTTCGCCGGCAAAACCGATGAAGCCGAATTGATCCGCCTGGCCAACCCGATTGCCAGCCAGATGGCGGTGATGCGTTCCAACCTGTTTGGCGGACTGGTGGCCAATCTGGTCACCAACCTCAAGCGCAAGCAAAGCCGGGTCCGCCTGTTCGAGGTCGGTCGCAGCTTCCATCGTGACGATGCCGCGCTGCCAGTTGCGGGCTACCGCCAGCCCTGGAAGCTCGCCGGCCTGTCTTTCGGCGGCGCTTTGCCGGATGGCTGGGCCAGTGGCGGTCGGAAGGTCGATTTCTATGACGTCAAGGGCGATATCGAGGCGCTGCTGGCGCCGGCCCAATTGCGCTTCGAGAAACTCCAGCACCCGGCGCTTCATCCTGGGCGTGCTGCGCGCATTCTGCTCGACGGTGCGGATATCGGTTGTCTTGGCGAATTGCATCCGGAATGGGTGCAGAAGTATGCGTTGAGCGCGGCGCCGATCCTGTTCGAGATCGATTTCGATGCCGTCAAGTTGGTGCAGGTGCCTGCCTACGTCGAGGTGTCGAAATTCCCGCAGGCGATACGCGATGTGGCTGTCGTCGTGGATCGGGATTTGATGCTTCAGGCATTATTCGATGGCTTGCGCGCCAGCTTGCCGCCCCTGGTAACCGACCTGCAATTGTTCGATGTGTACGCCGGAAAGGGGGTGCCTGAAAACAAAAAAAGTCTTGCGTTACGGATAGTTATGCAAGATACTCAACGCACTTTGCAAGATTCGGAAGTTGATGCTGCGATGCAGCAACTGATCGCCTGCCTGGAACAAACCTTTGGCGCCCAGCTGCGAGCCTGAGGAAAGACAAGAGAACGATGACGCTCACCAAAGCCGAACTCGCTGACCTGCTTTTTGAAAAAGTGGGGCTGAACAAGCGCGAGGCCAAAGACATGGTCGAGGCCTTTTTTGAAGAAATCCGCAACGCACTGGAAACCGGCGACGGGGTCAAATTGTCCGGCTTCGGCAACTTCCAGTTGCGCGACAAGCCACAGCGCCCTGGTCGTAATCCCAAGACCGGCGAAGAGATCCCCATCACCGCGCGGCGCGTGGTGACCTTTCATGCCAGCCAGAAACTGAAGTCCGATGTCGAGCTTGCCTTCGATGGAATCGCGGCCTAAGGCCCCAGGCGGCGAGGAACTGCCGCCCATTCCGGCCAAACGTTATTTCACCATCGGTGAGGTGAGTGAATTGTGCGGCGTAAAGCCACATGTGTTGCGCTACTGGGAGCAGGAATTCAATCAGTTGAAACCGGTGAAGCGGCGTGGAAACCGTCGTTATTACCAGCACCACGAAGTCCTGCTTGTGCGGCGCATCCGTGAGCTCCTTTATAATCAGGGGTTTACGATAAGTGGTGCGCGTAATCGTCTGGATGACGGTGGTGCTTCCGAGGTCCAGGTCAGCGTTGAGGAAGTGACGCAGAAGTCTGCCGGTGGTCTGCGTGACGAGATTCGATCAATTATCGACATGTTGTCGGTTTGATTTTTTCGGAAATGCGCTATAATGCTCGGCTTGTCGGGGCGTAGCGCAGCCTGGTAGCGCACTTGCATGGGGTGCAAGGGGTCGCGAGTTCGAATCCCGCCGCCCCGACCAAAGATGAAAAAACCGGCCCTGGCCGGTTTTTTTATTTGCAGATTTGGTTTTTTATATTGAAAAACCCGTCCGGCTAATTTAAATTAGGCTGCTGATTTAATTTAACCAGGAGGATATTATGGATTTGACAGCACTTTCCCTCGTCGAGCTGCGTGACCTGCAACAGCAGATTCCCGCTGAATTGAAGCGCCGCGAGGCTGCCGAAAAGGCAAACGTCCTGAATGAATTGCGTGCTTTTGCCAAAGCCCGTGGTTTTGCCATCGAGGAATTGTTGGCGAAGGAAGCCAAGGTCAAGGTCTCTGCCGGTGGTAAGGTCAAGGTCAAATACCGTCACCCGCAAAATGCTGAACTGGAATGGACCGGTCGCGGTCGCAAACCCAAGTGGGTTGAAGCCTGGTTGGCCGAAGGCGGTAATCTCGACGCACTGCTGGTTTGATTCATGCGCATTCTGCTCAGTAACGACGACGGTTATTTCGCGCCCGGCCTTGCGGCCTTGCATGAGGCGCTCAGGGGGCTGGGCGAGATTGTCGTCGTCGCGCCGGAGCAGAATCGCAGCGGGGCGAGCAATTCGCTGACGCTGGATCGGCCATTGATGCTGAAAAAGGCCGGCAATGGATTTTATTTTGTAAATGGCACGCCGACCGATTGCGTACATCTGGCAGTAACCGGCATGCTTGATTCATTGCCGGATATTATCGTTTCTGGCGTCAATTCCGGCGCCAATATGGGCGACGATACGATTTACTCCGGGACCGTGGCAGCGGCGACTGAGGGTTATCTGTTGGGTATTCCCTCAATTGCCGTTTCGCTGACCAGTTTTGATGGTCTCAATTTCGCCACGGCTGGACGCGTTGCCCGGGAATTGGTTGAGCGCCATATCCGTAATCCGGTTTCCGGGCCGGTGTTGCTCAATGTCAATGTGCCGGATCTGCCTTACGATGCGCTGAGGGGCATTGAAGTCACCCGCCTCGGGCGCCGTCACAAGGCCGAGCCGGTGGTGCAGATGACCTCGCCACGCCGTGAAACCGTGTACTGGATCGGTGCTGCCGGCGCTGCCGCCGATGCCGGCCCTGGTACGGATTTTCATGCGGTGGAGCAGGGTATGGTTTCGGTGACGCCTCTGCAGATCGACCTGACCCACACCAGCCAGCTGGCAACGATCCGGCAGTGGATGGCCTGAGCATGCACGGTTTGCAGGGTATCGGCATGACCTCGCAGCGCACGCGTGCGCGCATGGTCGATCGCCTGCGCGAAAAAGGCATCAGGAATGAACAGGTACTCGCCGCCATGGCCGCCGTGCCGCGCCATGTGTTCGTCGAGGAGGCTCTCGCATCGCGGGCCTACGAGGATACCGCCCTGCCGTTGGGCATGGGGCAGACGATCTCCCAGCCCTATATCGTGGCCCGGATGATCGAACTGCTGCTCAACGCTCGTCCGGGTTTGGGCAAAACGCTTGAGGTGGGGGCCGGTTGCGGTTATCAGGCGGCAGTGCTGGGGCAGCTGAGCAAGGAAGTTTATGCGGTCGAACGGATCGCGCCTCTGCTTGAGAAAGCCAAGACCAACATGCGTACCCTGCAGCAGTTCAACGTTCGCCTCAAGCACGCCGACGGCCATTGGGGTTTGCCGGAGGCGGCGCCTTTCGATAGCATCATCGTGGCTGCGGCTGGTTCCTCAATTCCGCCCGAGTTGCTCAAGCAGCTGGCGCCCGGAGGTCGCATGGTCTTGCCTGTCGGGGGGCAGGCGCAGTATCTTTGCTTGGTCGAGCACACGCCGGACGGCTTCAAGGAAACGCGGCTCGACCCGGTTCGCTTTGTTCCCCTGCTACCAGGAACCCAATGATCAGATTCCTCGCCCCAGTTCTCGTCCTGTCTTCTCTCGTTGCCTGCAGCCAGGCACCAGCACCCACCGTTGACCGTTCGCCGACTGCCCAGGTCGCTCGCACTGCCGGACCGGGTGAGTATCTGGTCAAACGCGGCGATACCTTGTATCGGATCGCTCGCGAGAACGGCATGGATCATAACGAGCTGGCAGCGATGAACAGCATCACTGATCCGACCAGTCTGCGCGAGGGACAAATCCTGCGCTTGCGGCGCGTTGACGGTACTGCTGCCGGCGCGACGGCCGCAGTGACGGTGGCGACGCCGATCGGGATTGGCAGCGGTGTGGAAGCGCGCCCCCTGGATGCTCCCGCCGCTGTGCCGGCGCCAGTGGCCTCCGGCAACTCGCTGCGCGAGCCGAGAGGCGGGAAGGAACCGTATTCCGACGAGGCCAATGCGCGCCTGAATTCGGTCGGTGTGCCTGCTCAGCCGACGTCCGTGACCGCGCCGCCGACGG
>DILW01000044.1 GCA_002425245.1 Betaproteobacteria bacterium UBA5582
TGCTCTTCCGATCTCGCTCGCCACGCTGCTCGCCTACACCGGCCAGCAGGCCCACGCTCAGCCAGAGTCCAACCCCCTGGCCAACGCGCCTGCACGCCCGCCAGGCGACCAGCGGCCCAGAGCAAAGGATTCGGTTGGCGCCAGCCGCCCGCCAGCACCGGAACTCAAATCCGTCGCCTACTTCCGCGACGAGTGGTCCAAACTCAGCACCGAGCAGCAACTGACACAGACCCTGGCCCAGGCCCCGGAAAACGCCGGCCCGATGAATTCCCAGCACCTCGTGCTGCGCAGCCTGCAGCTCATGCGCGACATCGCGCCGGATTATCTGCACGGTTTCATGTCCTACATCGACGCGCTGATCTGGCTGGAACACGCGGCCCCGGTCAAGCCAGCGCCGGCGCGAGCCGCCGCCAGCGAAGGAGCACCGGCGAAGCGGGCGGCCAGGAGCAGCCCGAAGCGTCGCTGATCGAACCCTGACCCCGGCCAATTAGCGCAACAATTCAAACGATATCGAGGTTTTGACCAGGTGACGGCTGGCAGTAAGCGGCCAGAAGCGGACAGTTGGCAAGCAAGCCTGCACGGTCAGCAATTTGCAAGACAGCGGACAATCACAAAGGATGCCTGCAATATCAGCTAAAGCAGGCATCGAAGTAGTTAAAGCGGCGCCCGGTCAATCAATGAAAGTGCGTCGTTCACCTCAAAAATCTTGCCATTCACCCTCTGCACGCCAAAGCTCATCAAGCGTGCGGTATGCATGGCCAAGTAGGCTTCCGCGCTTGGCACATCCTTGAAGAGATAAATCCCACCAGCTTCGCCAGCAGCCTGGTTCTCAGTCCAAATTTTCCAAATTAGGCCCGGTTCATTGGCAATCGACTCGGCCAAACCGCGCAAAGCGGCAGTCATCCCATCACCCCAAGGGCCTTGGTACTGGAAATCAACTTGCAACAGGTAGGGCATTGTTCTCTCCTTATGAGGATATTGATGAATTGCTAAGAACCGATTCGATTTTTTCAATGAGTGTGGTGGCGGTCGTGTAACCCGAAGCCAAATGGGTAACCTGGCCATTGACCTCCAGCACGATGCTCGGGAAGCCTCGGATGCCCCAACTCCGACAGCGCTGAAATTCCTGAGTGGTGGCAACTTTGACTTCCGATGACTGAAAGACCTTGAGGAAATCCTCATAGCTCACACCCGCCTCAGCACATAGTGCCTGGTAAAACGTGGGTTGCTTGGGGTCCGCTCCATCGACATAAAAGCGCCGTTGAATACCCGAGAAAAATGCCAGTAGAACCTGATTACTCTCCTGTAATTGGCTCATCGTGACTACTGCACGGCATGCCGGCTCAGTGTCATAGTTGAACTCGGCTTCGTCGAGAATAGTAAAGCCGAACGGTTGGCCAGTTACACGGTGAATGTTCTCCCATTCATGGCGCAAAAAAGCTTTGAACGACGAATTCCATGCGTCACCGCCACCTGGTCGCAAACCACCAACGTGCACGCTGAAATCAAGGCCATGCTTCTGGCAATAGGTGGCTACTTCTTTCAGTGCAGGAGAAATCCCCCAGCACCAGGAACACATCGGGTCACCGATGTAGCGGACGGCTGGCACGACCGTAGATGCAGGCAGATGCGATGCTGTGTTATCGGACGTTTCGGGCAGGCTGCATACCCCCGTTTCGGCGTCGCAATTCAACATGATTTAAGTCTCCAGTTGGCGGGTCTAAAGCTTGTCGTGACCGGCGTAGTGCTTATTGCGCGCGAGCAACGCCAAACGGGTTATCAATGGTATAGAGCCAAGTACCATCGGCTCGCTTCTGAACCACATCGGCACCAGTCCCAGCGAGCGAGATGGGTTTCCCATCCGGGCCATTGCCTTCCATCGTCCAGTCGGAAACGATGATGGCCGTATCCTGGCCTTGGTAGACCTGGCGGACGGTTACCTTGATAGGAAGCTTGGCGCCCATGAACTGTTGCAGAGCCCCTTTGATTTGCTCTCGCGTATTCAATTGCACACCCGCAGCAGGGACGAAGACGGCGCCTGGAGCGTACAACGCGAGCAATGCATCGACGTTTGCCGAATTGAAGTGCTTCTCGAAAGCCTTTGCCGTTTCTTCAGGGGTGCGCGGAAGGTCGCTGGCAAATGCAATAGACGTCGCGGTTGCGAAAGAAAGTGCTGCGATGAACGATTTCAACATGGTGATTACCTCGACTGAGTAGTTGTTTGGTGCTTCGCATGTTAATTTGGCCGATAATCGTGATAAATACTCAACACAAAGACTAACCGTTCAATAATTGCGAACAAATGGACAAACTTAGTGCAATGGCAACTTTTGTTGCCGTAGTCGATACTGGTAGCTTCACGCGAGCCGCCGAATCCCTCGATTTGCCTAAAGCTCGCGTGTCACAGCGCATTTCCGACCTGGAGGCGGCGCTGGGGGTTCGTTTACTTCAGCGCAGCACGCGAGCGTTGAGCTTGACCAAGGATGGCGAGGTTTATCTGGAGCGCTGCCGCCAAATCCTTCTCGACATCACGGAAGTTGAAGATGCGCTGAAAGGAAGTGAGAGCACGCCTACCGGCAGCATTCATGTGGATGTACTGACTTCGATTGCGCGTTGGGTCATTGCGCCCCATATGCACGAGTTTCAAGCCTTGTATCCAAATCTGGCAGTACGTCTAGGTAGCAGCGACCGAGTGAGCAATCTGCTGGAGGACGGTATTGATTGCGCTATCCGTGGAGGAAGTCTTGAGGATTCGGCGATGGTTGCAAGGCATGTGGCAGACGTCACGATAGGTCTCTATGCATCGCCTGTATTTCTGGAAAATACTGAACCAATAATGGAACCAGAAGACCTGCCTAACCATCAGCGCATGACATGGTTTAGCCCACGTGGTGGCGGCAGACTGGCGTGGCAGTTGGAGAATGGTGAGCGTAGCGTATTGCTCCAAGCAACTGAGTCAGTGCAATTCGAAGACCCAGACGTTGCCATCGCAGCATGTCTTGCTGGAACAGGCATTTGCCCTGCTGCGCCGTTCGCCGTGGAGGCTTATGTTGGTACTGGCCAGCTTGTCCCCGTCCTGCCAAGCTGGCACTTTGAGCCTCGACCAATACACATCGTCTATCCAACAAGAAAGCACCTCTCTGCCAAAGTTCGGTGCTTTGTGGATTGGTCCTATGAGCTCTTGAGGAAAAATGAAGCAGTTCATCTAACACCGCTGGCGTTAGCTCAGAGATTTTTGGGGTCATACGGTGAATAGCTGCTTAGCGAAATAAAGCCGCCATCCAATTTGGCTTGCTCAAGGTCAGGATTGGGTCGATAGCCGCTTTTCGCGGATTCTCAAGCCTCAATCTCCCAAGCTCACTCCCGCCGCCTTCGCCCGTGCTGCGTGCGCCTTGCGGTAGCTGTCGAGCAGGCGCTGGTGGCGATCCAGGCCTTCCAGTTTCATGCTGGTCGGCGTCAGGCCGTGGAAGCGGATGCTGCCATCGACTGAGCCAATGACCGCGTCCATCCGCTCGTTACCGAACATGCGGCGGAAGTTGGGCTCGTAGTCTTCCAGTTCCAGTTCGTCGTCGAGCAGCACTTCCAGCACCACGTTGACCGCCTGATAGAACAGGCCGCGCTCGGCGGTGTTTTCGTTGTACTGCAGGTAGGCTTCGACCTGTTCCTTGGCCGCCTCGAAATCCTGCAGTGCGAGGTTGATCAGCAGCTTGAGTTCGAGGATGGTCAGCTGGCCCCAGTCGGTGTTCTCGTCGAATTCGACGCCGATCAGCGTGATGATGTCGGTGTAGTCGTCGAGCTCGCTTTCTTCCAGGCGCTCCAGCAGGGCTTCCAGGCTGGCGTCGTCGAGGCGGTGCAGGTTGAGGATGTCCTCGCGGAAGGCCAGAGCCTTGTTGGTGTTGTCCCAGATCAGGTCGTCGACCGGGTAGATTTCCGAGTAGCCGGGCACCAGGATGCGGCAGGCGTTGGCGCCGAGCTGGTCGTAGACGGCGACGTACACCTCCTTGCCCATTTCGGCGAGGATGCCGAACAGCGTGGCGGCTTCATCGGCGTTAGAGTTTTCGCCGTGGCCGGAAAAATCCCATTCGACGAAGTCGTAATCGGCCCGGGCGCTGAAGAAGCGCCACGAGACGACGCCGCTGGAGTCGATGAAATGTTCGACGAAGTTGTTCGGCTCGGTGACGGCGTTGCTCTCGAAGGTCGGTCGCGGCAGGTCGTTGAGGCCTTCAAAACTGCGGCCCTGCAGCAGTTCGGTGAGGCTGCGTTCAAGCGCAACTTCCAGGCTCGGATGGGCGCCAAAGGAGGCGAAGACGCCGCCGGTGCGCGGGTTCATGAGCGTGACGCACATCACCGGAAACTGGCCGCCGAGCGAGGCATCCTTGACCAGCACCGGGAAGCCCTGCTTCTCCAGTTCCTCGATGCCGGCGACGATGCCCGGGTATTTGGCCAGCACCTCGGCCGGCACGTCGGGCAGCGCGATTTCGCCTTCGAGGATTTCGCGTTTGACCGCCCGCTCGAAGATTTCCGACAGGCACTGCACGTGCGCCTCGGCCAGCGTGTTGCCGGCGCTCATGCCGTTGCTGAGGAACAGGTTGTCGATCAGGTTGGTCGGGAAATACACGGTTTCGCCGTCCGACTGGCGCACATAGGGCAGCGCGCAGACTCCGCGTTCGGTATTGCCGGAGTTGGTGTCGAACAGGTGCGAGGCGCGCAGTTCGCCGTCCGGGTTGTAGATTTCCAGCGTGTAGTCGTCGAGTAGGCCCTTGGGCAGCGCATCCTTCTTGCCCGGCTTGAACCAGCGCTCGTTCGGGTAATGCACGAAGGGCGCGTTGGCGAATTCCTCGCCCCAGTACTGGTCGTTGTAGAAATGGTTGCAGCTCAGGCGCTCGATGTATTCGCCCAGCGCCGAGGCCAGCGCGCTTTCCTTGCTCGCCCCCTTGCCGTTGGTGAAGCACATCGGCGAATGCGCGTCGCGGATGTGCAGCGACCAGACATTGGGCACCAGATTGCGCCAGGAGGCGATCTCGATCTTGATGCCCAGCCCGGCGAGCAGGGCCGACATGTTGGCGATGGTCTGTTCGAGCGGCAGGTCCTTGCCGGCGATGTAGGTCTGCGTGCCGGCGTCCGGGTTGAGGGTCAGCAGCGCCTGCGCGTCGGCGTCGAGATTCTCGACTTCCTCGATGACGAACTCGGGGCCGGTCTGCACCACCTTCTTGACGGTGCAGCGGTCGATGGAGCGCAAAATGCCCAGGCGGTCCTTGGCCGAAATGTCCGGCGGCAGCTCGACCTGGATCTTGAAGGTCTGCTTGTAGCGGTTTTCCGGATCGACGATGTTGTTCTGCGACAGGCGGATGTGCTCGGTCGGGATGTTGCGCGTGTCGCAGTAGAGCTTGACGAAGTAGGCCGCGCACAAGGCCGACGAGGCCAGGAAGTAATCGAACGGCCCCGGCGCCGAGCCGTCGCCTTTATAGCGGATCGACTGGTCGGCGATCACCGTGAAGTCGTCGAATTTGGCTTCCTGACGAAGCTTGTCGAGAAAATTGACCTTGATTTCCATGCGGGCGTCCCAGCGTTCAAAACGAATCGGTCGCCATTATCCGGGTTTCCCGGCGACCGGGACGGATTCTCAGCCGCCGAGCTGGCGCAGGCCGTGCAGCACCGCCATGCCGACGACGAAGGGCAGCCAGGGATTGCGCGAGAGCAGGGCGGCGGCCACGGCGGCGATGCCGCCGCCGAGCTTGGCGTTGATGACATCGACGCTGCCATTGACCACCAGCAGGTCGGGGGCGACGATGGCGGCAAGGGCGGCGGCGGGCGCGTAACGCAGCGCGCGCTGGAGCACCGGCGGCAATTGCACGCGGTTGCCGAGAACGATGAAACTGGCGCGCGGCAAGGTCGTGGCCAGGCCGATCAGCACGAAAATCAACCACAGGCTGGTGTCGTTCATGGCTGGCGTCGCTGGTGTTCGAGATGTTCGGCGAGGAAGCCGGCGGCAATGCCGATGACGATGGCCACCACCGTGCCCAGGCGCAGCGGCAGGCCGCGCAGCAGGGTTGCTGCCACGCCGCCGGCCAGCGCCGCGACCAGCATCGGGGGGATGCGCCCCATCGGCACCAGCAGCACGAT